>JBDRUN010000124.1 GCA_039801365.1 candidate division WOR-3 bacterium | reverse complement strand
CAACCATCTCGACTTCAAGCTGGACAAAGCTCATGATTCGAGTACAAATGTATTCTGAGGCAACGGGGCGTCCTCGAGTACATCCATATATGAGGCAACAGGGCCCGTTGCACAGCCCGGAAACCGAGAAGACACAAAGCCCATTAGGAGCAGCAGGACGATGTGAAGCGAGCGTTGAGCGGCGTCGCGGGCCGCCAGGGTACGCAGCGACCCAAAGCATGCCCAGAGAGTCCACTTGAGCCTGCCCATCAAGGCTCCGCCCTTACTTCGGAGGCCCGCCAAATGGCTGGAACGGGTCCTCCCATAGTCGCCAAGAGCCGCTAGCACCCGCGATTACCTGGCAGAAGAGTGCGACACACACATACAGCGCAGACCACGAGGCTGCTAGTTGGGCCAGCAAGCCCACATACTCACGAAGTGCGACAGCATAACCGAAACAATTCTCGATAGTTACCGAGCTAGAGTCCCTGTAAGGATGCACATTCGACCCGCCGTTCGCCGTGCGAGTAGGGGAACGACTCCCCCAACGTATCCCCGGGTCGTTCATCAGACCAGTTGTTGCATCGTTCTGCAGTCCATCCTGCGGGTGATTCGACGATTCGGTCGCCCAGCCAGTCAAGGAGCCGTCCGTAGAACCATCCTGCCATACAAGTATGGAGCGAATCCTGGACTGAACCCTAAATTCAGTCGTGGATTCAACTTCCGAATCGTCTGACGGTTGAATCGTGGAATTGACCGCCGTGTGACTTGACAGATGGTGGGTGGAACCGCTCTGCGGGCGATTCGCCGAATAGGGATGGGAACGCTGACGACCACTGCCTGGGCTGAGAAGACGCAGTGGGGCGGAATTGGCCCTTGCGCTGGTAATGCCGGCACAGGTAGGCTGCCGAACACCAGCCGAGAACAAGCCGGGATTGCAGCCGGGTGCGCCCACGCGGGCTCTGGCGCTGAACCGGGAGTCCTGAGCTTTGCGTGCTCTGCACTGTTTGCGGTTGGCTCTATGCCGGTCTCCGGGTAGACAGAAGTCGGTTGACTCGCGACAGATTCGGCTTAGGATTCTTCCGGTGCTCACCTCTGAACCCTTGACCCCTCGAACCCTGGAACCATTTCTCTGATGCGTATCGTCGGTTTTGTCGAAACATCCCTGGTTGACTGGGACGGCAGAATCACGATGGTTATATTCATAGGCGGGTGTAATTTCCACTGCCCGTTCTGCCACAATCCCAAGGTAGCGGCCGACTCTCCCGAACTGCACGAACTTCACTGGCCTGCCCTGGCCCGGATTCCCCGGTCAAAGCCGGGCTGGGTTGACGGTGTTGTCGTGACCGGCGGCGAACCGATGATGCACCCTGAGATATTCGACCTGTGCCGGAAAATCCGGGCCATTGGTCTCAAGGTGAAGATTGACACCAACGGCTCCTTTCCTTATGCGCTAAAACAGCTCATCGAACTAAAGCTCTGCGATTTTGTCGCGATGGACGTGAAGGCGCCACTCAATGACAAGTATCGCAAGGCTGCTGGCCGCGACGTGGACTTTGCTGTGCTGCGTCGCTCCATCCGCCTGCTCAAGGAGTCAGGTATCGGATATGAGTTCCGGACTACACTTGTACCCGGAATCGTCGAGCCTGAGGACTTGTCTGAAATCGCCAAGGCAGTCGAAGGCGCAAACCTGCTTGTGCTTCAGCAGTTCATACCGCAGAATGCCCGGACCGAGGAATTGAGGAGAAGGAAAGTCTACTCGCTCAGTCAGGCCGAGGAATTGGCTGCTGCAGCAAGGCATTTTGTCAAACAGGTCAAGCTGCGGGGAAAGTTCCTCTGAGGCAGCGCTGTCCGCTCATCGCCCACCGCTGACCGCTCCCCTCCCTTCGGTTCCCTCCCTTTCAGGAGGAGGGAAAGGTGAGGATGAATTCAGTGCTCGGGACAAGACTCAGCTCGAAGGCTTGTTCGAAGCCATGGACAATCGCAGCGCGCACTTCGTCCCTGCCGGTCTCACCGCCCTCCCGTTCTACCGAAGTCATCTCAATCTGGTCCAAGCCGCAGGGGTTCATCAGCCGGAACCAGGAAAGGTCGGTTGTGACGTTTAGGGCAAAGCCGTGCATCGTAACACCGCGCCTCACGGCGATGCCGAGAGAGGCAATTTTTCGAGGGAGGGCTCCGGGGTTCGAGGGTTCCAGGGTTCGAGAGACAGAATCGCCGACCCAGACACCGATGTAGCCGGGACAGGTCGTGGCCTTGATGCCCAGTTCTGCCAGCGCGAGTACCAGCGCCTGCTCGACCAACTCCACGAACCTTCGGACGCCAACAAGTGAGGAAGCAGGGGTCGAGGATTCAAGGGTTCGAGGGTTCAAGGGGGCGGGCTCCTGGCCTCCTCGTTCTGGGTTCTGCGCTCTGGCCATTGAGTCCTGACTGCTGACTTCTTCCCTGTTCCCCAGCTTGAACACCGGGTAGCCGACAAGCTGGCCCGGCCCGTGGAAAGTGATGTCGCCGCCGCGCTCAACCTGATACAGGGACACCCCGCGGCGCTGAAGTTCGTGCTCCGAAACAAGTAGGTTCCTGCGGTCTGCGTGCTTACCCAGAGTTATGACCGGCGGGTGCTCGAGTATCACGAGTGTATCTGGAATAGCGTCTTCCTGACGCAGCCGGACCAGCTTATGCTGAAGGTCCAGTGCCCTGCCGTATTCGACCAGGCCAAGTTGTAGCAAGGACGCTGACCGCTCACCGCCTACCGCCGACCGCTCAACCACTTGAACCCCTGGCCCCTGGAAACCTATCTGTTGGCGATGTGTATTGCCCGGCCGTGGATGGCTTCGGCCGCCTCAAATAAAAGCTCGCTCATTGTTGGGTGCGGATGCACGACCCGACCGAGTTCGCCTGCGGTCAGTCCGAGTTCGACGGCAACACTGGCCTCGGCAATCAGCACGTCGGCCTGCGGCGCAACTATCGAGACGCCCAGCACCTTGTCGGTCTTGGCGTCCACCACCATCTTGCAAAACCCTTCACTCCGGCCCAGAGTCAACGACCGGCCCACTGCCGATAGTGGCACGCGACTGGTCTTGACCTCCCGGCCTTTTTCCTGAGCTTCCTTCTCGGTCATTCCCACGACCGCGACCTCCGGGTCAGTGTAAATGCATGATGGTATTGCCCTGAACTTCCATTTTCTTGTACCGGCCAGAAGCTCGGCAAGCGCAATTCCCTCAGCCATTGCCCGATGCGCTAGAAGCGGTCCTTCTGTAACATCGCCGATGGCGTAGATGTTCGGCACCGTGGTACGATAGGCCCCATCGGTCTTGATGAATCCACGGCGGTCGGTCTTGACTCCGACCCAGTCCAGCCCGAGTTCGTGCGAAAGTGCCCTGCGACCAACCGCAACGAGAACCTTGTCAGTCTCAACTGCCTGATCAGTACCATCCTTGTCGTAGTGGACTGTAACCACCGGCTCCCGCGCAATCTGGCTGACCTTTACTCCCGGATGGAATGCTACACCTTCGCGGTCGAGCGCCTTCTCCACCACCTGGGCCAGGTCCGTATCAAACCCGGGCAGTACCTGATTCTCCAGTTCGAGAACGGTAACCTTGACTCCCAGCCGGCTGAACAGCGTGGCGAACTCAAGGCCGATGACCCCCGCCCCGATAATGACAATGTGCTTCGGCAGCTCGACAAGCCGCAACGCGCTGTTTGAGTCGAGTATCACCTTGCCATCCGGCTCCATTCCCGAGAGTACGGTTGGCATCGAACCGGTTGCGATTATGACCTGGCTAGCCAGAATACGCTGTTCGCCGTCTTGCGACTCGACCACGACTTCGCCTGGTGCTGCAAATCGGGCGTTGCCCCGTACCAGCTCGACACCGTTTACCTTGAACAGGTACTCAATGCCCCGGACCAGGCGGTCCACAATCCGGCCCTTCCAGCCGTAGAGCGCCACAAGGTCAATCTCCGGCGGCAGAAACATCAGTCCGAGACGCTTGCCTTCGGTCGCATCGCGCACGGTCTGGGCCGCGTGCAACAGCGCCTTCACCGGTATGCAGCCCCAGTTCAGGCACACACCGCCGACCCGCTCTCGCTCGACCACGATGACTTTCTTGCCCAGTTGCGCCAACCTTATGGCACACACATACCCTGCCGGCCCGGCCCCGATAACCAGGAAGTCGCATTCTGTCATCGGCTCTCCTACCAGACTGTGCCTTTGATGAGCTCGGAAGCAATGACCAGACGCTGAATCTGGTTCGTCCCTTCGTATATCTGGGTTATCTTGGCGTCACGCATCATCTTCTCCACCGGGTATTCTTTCATGTATCCATACCCGCCGAATATCTGCACCGCATCGGTCGTAACCTTCATTGCGGTATCTGAGGCCATCACCTTCGCCATCGAGGCAATCCCGGCCGCGTTCTTCAGCCCTGCATCAATCGCCCGGGCCGCCTCATATACAAGTGCACGCGATGCCTCGACGGCAATCGCCATATCAGCGAGCATGAGCTGTACTGCCTGGAAGCTGGCAATCGGCTGGTCAAACTGAATTCTGGTCTTAGCGTACTCAATTGACTCATCGAGTGCACCCTGGGCAATACCAAGCGCCTGGGCGCCGACGCCCGGTCTTGTCCGGTCAAAGGTCTTCATCGTGTGAATGAACCCGTAGCCTTCCTTGCCGCCGATGAGGTTCGCAGCCGGAACCCGGCAGTTGTCAAACACAAGTTCTGCGGTCTTGGAGCAGCGGATGCCCATCTTGTCTTCAATCTTTCCGAACGTGAAGCCTGGCGTACCGTCCTCAACGATGAACGCTGACAGCCCTCGCGCACCCTTGGCCGGGTTGGTTGAAGCAATAACGGTGTATATCTTTGCTACGCTGCCGTTGGTGATGAACTGCTTGGTGCCGGAAAGAACGTAGTGGTCTCCGTCCCTTACCGCCCGTGTTTTCACATTCGACGCATCCGAACCGGCCGATGCCTCGGTGATGGCAAAAGCTGCCAGCTCGCCCTGCGCAAGTCGGGGCAGGTAGCTCTTCTTCAGGACCCGGCGACCACCGAGAATAATTGGATAGGTACCGAGGCCGCAGGCTGCGTAGCACAGCCCGGCCGCACCGTCAA
>JBDRUN010000123.1 GCA_039801365.1 candidate division WOR-3 bacterium | reverse complement strand
TGGCGCTACGGGTATCATATGAAACGCGCAAGCGTCAGGCAGGGGGTCACGATGTGCCTTGGCCGGCCCTACCGGCACGACACAGTGTTTGACCAGAAATTGATTTCCGGGTAAAATATTTGGGGGTGAACGTGAGGGGTGAAAGGAAGCATCACGATTCCGACATCCAGCGCCGTGAAAGAGAACGGCAGGTACGCAGAAGTATTGGTACGACTTGGCGGAGTCTGCCACTGAGGCTGCTTTTCTGGCCGGGCGAGCTCGACCGGCTTGCTCTGCAACGGCAAGAGTCGCTATCGAGAAGACGCCAGCTCCGGACTGGAACAGACTAGAACCGGCTGCGAGCGGTCAGGCTATCTGAACTCAAGCACGCCGCCTTCGCCAACGAAGGCGATCTCCTCAAGTACAAGAAACTGACGTAGCTCCTCAACCGTGTATAGGTAAGGCCGGTTGACGCGGCGAAACCAGACTAGCTTGTCCCCGGGTTTGATCCCCGACGCTGACGGGTCTTGTGTTCGGCGCGGACTCATCCGTGCCGACATGCCAGTCAGGAGGTAAATTGCAGCCGGGTCGTTCGAGTAGAGTGAGCCCTCGAGCGGGTTCGCCCTGAGCCAGTCGAGCAGACGACTGTTGCGCCACTCGACTCCATCGTACACGCCATTACCGTTGTCATACCAGTCCCGGCACGCCGGAATAAGATGCACAAGGCGCAGGGAAAACCCGACAATGACAATAACGAACACAACCAAGGATACGGCGCGCTTTGGGTAGCGGCGGAGCAGACGAATCGCACCGCGTTCAAGACAAACTACCACAACTAGCAGCAGCAACGGTGCGATTGGGGTAAGAAGCCGCGAAATCGAGTCGTGGTAATCTGGAGTCAGGAGAAGAGCAAGACTAAGAAGGTAGCCTAATGTCAACCCGGTCCCGGTGAGCAGAACCACAGACCTGGCCTCAGGTTCCCGTACTACGTCGCGCACGGAAGAGAACGCCGCGGCGGCAAGCAGCACTGGGAACAGAACCCAAAGTCCGAAGGCAGTAGGAATCACTGGCAGCAACACTTCGGCAACGCCGGAAAAGAGAGCAACGAAGTTAGACAGGAAGGCGGTTAGATTCACACTCCGTCCCAGGCCCAAACCGGTCAGGGTCTGGGTCAGCACATAGTTCCTTGCAACCCAGACGCAAAGCGGAGTTAGGGCACATGAGACGAATAAACCGGCACGCCGAAGCCTACGCTGCCAGGGAATCGTGGCCGGAAAGGACGATATCAACGCAAACACCGGGAGGATAAATGCCACACCAATGTACCGTTGAAGGCAGGTAAGCGCGGATACGACGCAGCAAGCAGCAAGTGCAGCTCTCGCACCGGACCTAAGAAACCGGGCGAGACACACCGCGAGTACAAGCGTCAGTACAGCGAACACCGGCTCGCTCCAGACTCGGAGCGACACGGGCAGCAGCGGGGAGACTGCAATACCGAAAGCCGCAGCGACGGCAACGGTGAGCGATCTCAGAGCTCGTGCCAGCAAGAAACCACCCAGCAGGATGGCAGTACCGAACGTCGCAGCATTAAGAAATCGCGCAAACGGTAACGGGTCGGCGCCGAATATCGAACCGGTGGCCAGAAGCACTGAGAACAGCGGCGGCCACGAGACCATCGGCTCCCCCTCGAAAGTAACAATGCCACGGCCGGCCGCAAAACTACGAGCCGCGCTCAGATAGTACGCCGAATCCGGAGAAAGCCCCGGACCAAATCGACTGGTAATGAGCAAAACCGAACTAAATCCGGCTAGAGCAAGCACGCCAAGACAGGCAAAGAACACAGCACTACGTCTGCAGCGCATGCGCGCTGAGGATAGCACTCTGGCCAGGTCTGTCAAGGACAGCAAGGGGAAAACAGGACGGTCAGGAGAGCTTTACCAGAGTGGAAGGGATCCCGCTGGTGGCAGCGCCCGCAAATAGAGAAGCGCACACCGAAGGCAACCAGCTCACACTTGCATGAATACGCACCCAGTACGTGGTCAACCAACCCGGCAATGATGCCTTAGCCCGTCCGACAAAATCTCGGGTTGACAGGCACAAGGTCATGCCGCATAATACACCCACGGCATAAGCTCGGTCGGCACAGCGCTACAGCAGAAGATGTAAGATGCTGACCGTTTGGACGCCATCGGATGTCGCTAGCGATGAACTGCAAAGGAAACTGCGATGGATGAAGTTCCTATCTACGGCCGCCATGGCAAGGCGGTTTACCGACTGTGCGGCAATGTCTTCTACGACTTCCTTGGCAAGCCAAGAGGCTTCCTCGTCGGCAAGACGATATACGACCTAAAAAGGCAACACCGTGGTTTCTACGTCAGAATGGTCGTCCGCGACCGGATGGGCAAGGTCGTTGGCTATGCTGAAGACGCCCGGGTTGAAGGTCTCCAGCTGCCGTTCGTAGATATCCCGCCGGTTCCCTATAGGAACCTACCTGCGCCTGAGCTTCCGACCGACTTGGCCGACCTTGAATGCCCGGCCTTGCCACCGCTGTGGTCCGTCATGCGGCTCGAGAACCTTTTGGTCTAGCGCGAGCACCAGTCCGGGTACCAGATCTTTTCACCTTAGTTCTCGTAGGGGCTCCACCACATGAGCGAGCACTCACGGCTGGCGGCCTCGGTTGCTTCAGGCTTCAAGGACAAGGTCCGGGTTGCTTTCCTCCAGTTTGCACTCAACCAGAAACCGGATCATGTCTAGGCTACCGAAAGGCTCGGTCGTAACCCAGCCCTTGCACTAACCGCCAGCAGTCGAGTCGTTGAACCGGGCCAGCGCGGGTCAGCTCACACCGGCATCGGTGGAAAGCAGGTACCGGATATCCAAGTTACCACTTCGCGGGGTAAGCAGTGTGACAAACACATCGGGATCAGTCGGTGCGGCAATCGAGGGCTACCGCACCCAGTTGCCATAGCCCTCGGCATTGAAACACTGGGCGTCGAACGTAACCTTCAACGACCAGGTCACTCCACGGTCGGTGGGACCAAATACGTTTGGCGAGTTGCCTGACCAGCATCTGAGCATACTGTGAAGCTCGCTCGATGGATCGGCGCAGATTCCGGTGATACCGATGCGGCTGTCAATCGCCCCAGTCACTCCTTGAGACCGCTGCGGGCCTGAGACTGAATTATCTGCTTTTGGGCAACAAAGAACAAGAGAACCAGCGGCACGATGGCCATTGTGGTCGCGGCCATGAGCAACGTGTAGTTCGTGGACTGTTCGCGAGAAAAGTAGGCAAGACCAACTTGAAGCGGACGGATGGTATCGGAGTGCGTAACGATCAAAGGCCAGAAAAACGAGTTCCAAGAACCGATGACATTGAACACGGCGATAGTCACAAGTGGCGCCTTAGACAGCGGGATAACGACATGGAATAGCGTAGAGAACCGCGAGCAGCCATCTATCCGGGCCGCATCAAACAGGTCCTGAGGCAGTTGCCGAAAGTGCTGTCGCAGCAGAAAAATGCCAAAGATGTTCACGACCCAGGGCACAATCATCGCTAAGTATGTGTCAATCCAGCCGAGCCTAAACAGTATCATGTAGGATGGAACCAGGTACACTGGCAGAGGTATCATCATCAAGGCCAGAAAGACCATGAACAGCACTTCCCGACCGAAGAAACGGAAACGCGCAAAGGCATAGGCCGCAAACAGACCAGTGACAAGCACTCCGGCAAGCGTGGCGAAGGTGACAAGCAAGGTATTACCCATGTAGCGCCAGAGCGGAATCTGGCGGAACACCTCGACGTAGTTCTGAAACTGCGGAGACGAAGGAAACCAGGTGGGAGGAAACCGCAACGCCTCGAGCGGAGTCTTGAGCGAAGTAGAGACCATCCAGAAAAAAGGCAGAACCATTGCGACACTTCCAAGGATAAGTAGGAGATGTATCGGCAGTTTGTTCAGACCCAGTCTGTGCATTGATCACTCCGCCACAGGAACTTCCAATGACTATCTTGTTGTCTTATCTCCCGAAGCCTATTCTCCACTTCTTTCGCCCTGAGCGAACATCGAGATCGACCACGGCTGACGCTATCATCCATAGTGTACCCTGCGCTCCAAGACAGTGCGCTGGAAGATAGTCAGACCCAGGATGATTAGAAACGCAAAGAAGGCGATGGAAGCGCCATAGCCTAGGCGCCAGAGCTCAAACGAGTTCTCGTAGAAGTAGTACATCACCACCTTGGTTGTGGACAACGGTCCGCCGGCCGGTGGACCGGTCATTATCCAGACCTGGGCAAAAGCCTCAAACGCAACAATCGAACTCATGATAAGCACGTAGTAGGTTGTAGGCGAAATCAACGGCCATGTGATGCTGCGAAACAGTCGGAACCGTGTCGCACCGTCAATCCGAGCTGCTTCGTAGTACGTGCCTGGGATATTCTGAAGCCCGGCCAGGAAAATCACGATGTTATACCCGAGACCCTTCCATACACCCATCATAACCAACGAACACAGCGCGACCGATGGACCGCGTAAAGCATACGGCAGCTGATTTGTAGTATCGCCAACGACAAGCTGGATGAGGCCACGAGGGTCCTGCAACCATCTCAGGCCGTGCAAACCGACCCAGGACAGAACGTAATTCAAAAGCCCCCGGTCAGGATGCAGAATCCAACGCCAGACAACCGACACTGCAACAATCGAGGTCACTACCGGCAAATAGTAGATTGTTCGATACACACCAAGGGCTCTGATTTTCTGATTGAGCAGGACGGCGATGACAAGTGATAGCACAAGAGTGGCCGGAACCTCAAGCGCCATGTACCAGCCAGTGTTCAATAGCGACTTCCAGAATACCGGGTCCTGAAGCACGGCAAGGTAGTTACCAAAACCGACGAAAGCACGAGCGCCGGCCATGCCCCAATCGTACAGGCTGACCCGAACCGATAGAACAATCGGCAGAATACGAAATACGGCAAGTACCAGAACTGCGGGGAGAAGATAGAAGTAAGCAGAAAGCGTCTCCCTCAGATGAGAACGAGAAGACAAACGGGAGACGCCATACGTCATCTCCCAACGAGTATATTGTCCCAGCCGAGCGCAGTCAATGTTGGAGTAGGTCCCCGGGGGCCGGCCAAGGCACATCGTGACCCCCTGCCTGACGCTTGCGCGTTTCATATGATACCCGTAGCGCCAGCAACTCGTCAAGGTCGAGCGCAGGCAACAGGAGAACACCCTGGTCTACCTGCGGC
>JBDRUN010000122.1 GCA_039801365.1 candidate division WOR-3 bacterium | reverse complement strand
CCAGGTAAGGGCATGCGGTTCATCTCCGGCTTTGACCGTGGCGATCAGGGTCAGGGTCTGAGTATTGAGGACGCCCACGCTGTCAGCGTCCCGGCTGGCAGTATATAGTTTGCGCGACTCCGGATTAAAGACAAGGAAGCATGGTGCGGCCGGAACGGAGATTACGGTC
Source organism: candidate division WOR-3 bacterium (assembly GCA_039801365.1). Taxonomy (NCBI): domain Bacteria; kingdom Pseudomonadati; phylum Caldifarciminota; species Caldifarciminota bacterium. The sequence continues at coordinate 5,089 of JBDRUN010000122.1, read as the reverse complement.
GTTGTCATGTTCGTTTGGCCGTCAATAACGGTCACCTTGTTTGCAGACTGGCTTGCGACATAAACTAAGTTCCGGATGGTGTCCGCGACTACGTAGCATGGCATAGGTGAAACCGGCAGTGTCGTGATGACGCTGTTGTTCACGCCGTCCACTATCGTTACTTCGTTTGAGCCGGCACAAGCCACGTAGGCCTTGTTGGCCGCCCAGTTCCAGCACACCGAGGCCGGCCTTGAGCCGGTGCTGAGCGTCGCTATTACTGTGTCGCGGTTGGCGTCGATTATCGAGACCGTATTACTGCTCCAGTTGGCGCAGTACACCTTGTTGTTGGTTGCGTTCCAGGCCAGCGCATGTGGTTGGGTGCCGACGGCGATGGTCCGGAGCACAGAGTTGTTCGAACCGTCTATGACTGTTACGCTTGAGCCACCCTCATTTGCCACGTACACCTTGTTTCCAATCGGGTTGAACACCAGTGCACCCGGTTGGTCGCCGACCTTGACCCGGGCTATGACCGAGTTCGACCTACCATCAATGACCGTGACGGTGTCGGAATCTCGGTTCGATACGTAAACCCGGTCAGTGGCTGAGTTCCAGCACAGTGCGGCAGGTGCCCGTCCGGTTGGGACGGTTGCGACGACCGAGTCTGGGAAGCTTGGTGCAACCGTGAACAAGCCGCTCGTGCCCGAAGTCTGGGACTGGCCACAGTACGCGCGAACCTGGATTCGGGCCGAGTCGGTTTCCGGTGCAGGGACAAGCCAGGTGAATTCGGCCGGCCTGGATGTGCGGCCCTGGCGCTGCCATTCTGTACCGCCGTTACTCGAATAGTAGATAACGGTCGAGTCCATGCCATCGGTACCACCGGTCCAGGTGACGAGCTGCAGGGTCCGCATGTGCCACCGTGCGCCAGGAACTGGTGCAGTTACGGTTATCGCTGATGGCGCGAGTGAATCATACACTGTGTATGTCGGGCTAGTCCCGATTTGTTCCCAGTTGGCCAGAAAGACTCTGACCTTTATTCTCGCGTTCGTGGTTGCCGGGCCGGGCACGGTCCAGTCGTAGTGGCCGGTTTCGGTTGCCCGGCCGTGTCTGGTCCAAGTTGCGCCATTGTCGATTGAGTAGTAAATGACAGTTGAGTCAGTGCCGAGGGGCGGAGCGCAGGAAGCAGCAGGCAGGAGCAAGAAGCTGAATCGCGGTTCGTTGTTGCCAGCCCGGCGCGTCCCCCCAGTCCACTCGATGGTTTGGGACGAGCCCTCGCGCCATCGAGTCGTCTCAGAAGGCACCGTGATAGTAATCGGTGTGGGCAGCGAGAGCATCCGGAACACGGCGCTGGTGCCGATGGTTGTGTCCCGCCCCGTAAAAACTCGGACCTGTATTCGGGCACTGTCTGTTTCCGGCCCGGGTACGACCCAGTTGTACCGGCCAGGCTCGGTTGCGCGGCCGTGTCTGATCCAGGTTGTGCCGTTGTCGATTGAGTAGTAAATGACAGTTGAGTCAGTGCCGAAGTTCGGACTATAGGAAGCGGCAGGCAGGAGCAAAGAGCTGAATCGCGGTTCATGGTCACCGGTCCGGCACGTTCCTCCGGTCCATTCGATAGACTGGGCCGAGCCAAGGAGCCACAATTCGCCGGCGGCTGGACTTGTGACCACGATTCGCGAAATCGTTCGGAACCGCCAGAGCGGGCCGCCCTTTTCCGCAGCATGGTTGTCCCGTGCAACGACCCGCCAGTAGTAGTCGGTCTCGTAGGCCAGGGTTCCGGGCGTGTAGGTGGTTCCAATTTGGTTCTGGCTAACCCGGGACGGCGAGCTGGTTGAGCCGAAGTAAACGTCGTACCGAACGGTATCACCTGAGTCCGGGTCGGAACAAGTCCAGGAAAGTATGGTCCGGATTGATTGGCTGGTTGCGCCCGATTCAGGGGTGGGGTTCGAGGGCGTAAGAGGCGGGCGATTGGTGTCGGTCACAGCTCTCGTCGTGAAACTCCAGACCGGGCCAACTGCGCTGTCGCCCGCTTTGTCCCGTGCCACGACCCGCCAGTAGTATCGGGTGAGAAAACCAAGGTTTCCAGGGTCGTAAGTAGTAGAGCCATGCCCACTACGAGCAAGCATGGGCGGGGAACTTGAGCCGAAGTAGATATCGTAGCGGACAACGTCACCGGAGTCCGGGTCTCCGCCGGTCCAGGTAAGCACCACACCGGTGTCTTGTCCGGTTGCGCCGTCTTGTGGACTAGGCTGCGAGGGTGTGTATGGCGGCCGATTGCTGTCGTTCTCGGCACGGGTCGTAAAGCTCCAGATCGGTCCGGGCGTAGTGTGACCAGTAAGGTCTCGGCTTATGACCCGCCAGTAATAGACTGTGGCGAAACTGAGCCCACGTACGGGCCAGGCGTTTGTATCAAGGCCGGCCTGAGCCAGGGGAGGTTGATTTGTGGAGCCAAAGTAGACGTCGTAGGCAACAATGTCGCCAGAATCGGGGTCGCCACCAACCCACGTGAGGACCGTATTTGTGTCCTGACGCGTAGCGCTGTCCCCAGGCGATGGCGCTGAGGGCGTGAGCGGCGGTCGATTGTTCTTGGGGTCGAGGGGATTGGACCACCTACGGCAGAAGAAAAGTCCGAGTGCAAACTCAAGCGCAAGCAGAGCGAGAATGCGTTTCATCAGAACAGAATGTACGTGCCGATACCGAGAACGCCGAGCCCGGCCGTGATGTTGCGGATCATGTCCCAGCGTTGGGTTGATGTTCTATATCTCTGTGCCTCCCCTGGAGTGGTGGCTTCGGTGTATCGCGCGTATTCCATCTCGCCGAGAAATGCTGATACCCCACTGAATGCCAAAGAGACACAGCCAGCGACGAGCAAGCCGGCCTTCTTAGAGCGCATTGGCTCGAGTGCGAGAAAGAGTGTGGTCGTGTCGCGGCCGCGGACTTCGACGTAGTTGTACCAGTCGTAGAACCCAACTCGGCTGACCATCAGTTGGTACCGGGCAGGCGTGAGCTCAGCCAGGTACGGCGTTGCACCAACATCCTGTTGGTTGAGAAAGACTGTGGCCGAGTCCGGTTCAGACCTGACTGAGAGGAAGCCGGTCAACGGCCGCAGCTCGACTGACACCTGTGCGGACGGACGTCTGGCGCTGAGCTCTACAGTGCGTTCTTCTTCTCGGTAACCGGTCAGCCGGAATACAAGGGCGTGGGTATCCAAGGTGAGATTGCCGACCAAGAGCCCAGAGTCCGGAACAGTGCCCAAAGGCGTGTCGTCGAGGAGTACTTCGACTCCGGCCGGCGCGGCATGAATCAGAATCTCGCCCGTCGGCTTCGGGATGAAGAACGAGCCATGGTAGCTGCGGTACCCGGGGAGCGTTATCTCCAGTTCATGCTTGCCGGCGGTAAGCTGACGGCTGGTGATTGGCGTGGTGCCGAGCCGGTTTCCGTCAACGAGGACTGTTGCGCCTTCGGGCGAGGAGATTATCTGCACAAGTCCCGGTGCGACCCTTGTTTCAACCTTGAGTGCTGGCAGAGACGATTTGCTCGGCTCGGGACCAGGCATTGCGGTCCCGCAGTTCTTGCAGAACTTCGCGTCGTCGCGGTTTGAAGTACCACAGTTCGGACACGTCTTGGCCGCAAATGCGGCCTGTGCAAATACGAGAAGCACGAGGACAATAGCTACCACTGTTAGGACTCGCGACGTGTCTGGACGGTGTTCTGAGTACAGCGTGTCGCCTCCTATTCGAAGCGGTAACCGCACCGGGTGCAGAATCTGGCATGCTGCTCTCGCCGCAGCCCGCACTCCGGGCAGGTGGCGCGACCCCGGGATACGAGTAAGAGGACGGCAGTCCCTGGTTTGACTCTTGCGCTGGGTCCGGGATCCGTTCTGAGTGCCCGATTTGCTGACTGGACGTCGCTGTAAACTGAGTCAATTCTGGCGACCGACAGACCCAGCCGTTCGAGTGCGGTGCGCGCCTGGTCCGGCATCATGCCCGCTACTTCGGGAATGACGACGGCACCGGTACTCAACCATACCCAGACTGAGTCGTGTAGGTTGAGCCTGGTTCCAGGCCGGGGAGACTGGGCCACAATGAGACCGGCACGCGCCGTGTCATCTCTTTCTCCTGCAACCGCAAGAACTAATCCTGCCTTGGCGGTCAGTTCCTCGGCCCCGGTCTGTGACAGGCCGACTAAGTCAGGCATTTTTCGCGGACGTGGTCTGAGTGCGAGCGCGGCCCCGGTTACAATGGCGACAACCATAACCCCAGCCAACACCAGTATCCCGCTTCGGGATACGATCCGTGCCTCAAGTTGGCGGGGAACGGGATCGGCAGGAGGGGCATCAGCTCGGGCTGATTCATGGGCAGCTGCGACCGGTTGACTCCTGATCCCAGTCTCGGTCTGAAGCTTGGCAAGACGGGCAAGGGCCTCGCCGAACTCTCGTGCTGACTGAAACCGATCGTTCGGGTCCTTTGATAGCGCAGTGAGAATGATGCGCTGAAGTTCGGACGACACTTCAGACCGGATTGATTGCGGCATTGGCGGCGGCTGGTTGATGTGGGCTTGGAGCAGTTCATAGTTCAGTTCGGACACAAACGGTGGTCTGCCAGTAGCTGCCTCAAAGAGGACTGCGCCTACGGAATACAGGTCAGAACGGACATCTGGCGTACGGTGCATGGCCCGCTCCGGAGCAATGTAGCGTGGTGTACCGAGTCTGGATTCACCATACCGCGTAAGCTTGAAGGTGCCGCCGGGTCCACGGACAATGTTAGCAGGTTTGATGTCGAGGTGGAGTTCGCCCTGACTATGGTGCAGATCAAGGTCGCGCAGCACGTGCGTGAACATCCAGTTTACTTGGGGCTCGGGAATAAAGCCATGCTGCTCAAGAAGGTAGGCCAGGCTGTTGACGTAGGCCGTTTTCTCCGCCATCTGCAAGATTCCACAGTCAGCTTATTCAGAGCTAGCCTAGATGTCAATACAGTTATGGCAACCTGCAGGGCCGGCCAAGGCACATCGTGACCCCCTGCCTGACGCTTGCGCGTTTCATATGATACCCGTAGCGCCAGCAACTCGTCAAGGTCGAGCGCAGGCAACAGGAGAACACCCTGGTCTACCTGCGGCG
>JBDRUN010000121.1 GCA_039801365.1 candidate division WOR-3 bacterium | reverse complement strand
TCGAAGTCTGAGAACGCACAGCCCCAGCCGTTGTAGCACCGTGTACCAGAGAGCCAGGTGACTTCGAAGAATCCCGGGGTCTGAACATTGGGCTTTGGATTTCGGGTTATGAGTTGGTTCTCGTACAGGAATGAACGTCGGCCTTCGTAGATGGACGTGACATACAGGTCAAGGTCGCCATCGTTATCAACATCGGCCCAGGCCGGGTCTGAGTGAGTCTCCTCGTACCTGATGCCAGCCTCGGCCCGTCGGTCAGTAAAGCGGGGATATACCTTCGGTCCCTGGTTCTGATACAGGCGAGAGCGATTAGAAAACTCGATGTAGCGGGGGTGAGCAAGGTCAGCAGTGAAGAGGTCCAGGTCGCCGTCATTGTCGTAGTCGGCCCACTCTGCGCCGATGGTGTGGCCGTACCAGCCGTTCACTTCGTCGCCCGACACGCCTTCGCGGCCGGCAACGTTCTCGAACCGGCCCTGTCCATTGTTGTGCCAGAGAAAATTTTCGCACAACCGGTAGTTGGAAACATAACAGTCTTGATACCCATCATCATCATAGTCTGCCCAGCTTACCCCGCGGCCCGCAAGGTCGGTACCATGTGGCAGTTTGATACCGCCTGAGTCGGTCCAGTCATAAAGCTGGCCTTGGACGTTGCGCCAGAGCTTGTCCGGGTAGTAGGAATGCTGTTCCCAGTTCTCGTAGTTTGCACAGTACAGGTCAACCCAGCCATCGTTATCAAAGTCTGCCCAAGCCGCCCCCTCGGTAGGCCAGGAGTCAGCCGGCATGCCGGCTTCTTTAGTCACGTCCCTGAATCGACCGGCATCATTTTTGTATAGCCGGTCCAGACCAGCACTGGCAGACATCCAGAAGTCAAGCCAGCCGTCGTTGTCATAGTCAGCCCAGACACCACCCCGGCCCTGGACATCGGCCAGGCCAACCGAATCGGTGACATTGGTGAAACTGCGGCCCGAATCGTTGCGGAACAAGATGCAGCCGGACAGCAAAAGGTCGTCAAAACCGTCGTTATTGTAGTCGCCCCAGGCAACACGCGATTCCCGGCGACCGGCAAGGCCCGCGGAGTCGGTGATATCAGTAAATGTTGCGCCGGCATAAGCTAGCTGTTTCCGTCCGAACTCGATGGCCGTACCGTCACTAACCGGCAGCAGACGTTTCAGTCCGGAGTCGGCACGCATCGTCCACGTATTGCGCGAGTCGCCGGCTTGAAGTGCCCGGACATAAGAGCCGAGTGCGTCCATAGTATCGCCCTGTGCTTCCTGGATTTCTCCGAGCAGGCAATGGAACGGGCCAGGTGTTGCTTCCTGCTGCGGGTCCCACTGGAACTGACGGATTGCGTCGTCCAGCCAGTTGCGCGCCTCATCGAGCCCGCCCTGGGCCTTGAGCGCTTCGGCAAGTGCGAGCCGGGCAAGACCGTACAACGGCGGATAATCAATCTCCCACTGCTCCTGGGGTTTGTTTTTCGGCTTTCGTGCCAGCGGTTCGAGCGCGATTGCCCGGCGGGCGTATGTCTCGGCTGCTTCAGGTGCGAAATTCAGCCGGTTGAAAATGGCAGCAGCATACCGGAAGCGGAAGGGGTCAAGCGAGTCGTCCGCCGTCATTTCTGCTGCCACGGCCCGCGCCTGGGCCGTGTCTTTGAGCCCGAATAATGAACTCAGAAGGAATATGTAGAACGTCTGACGCCATTCGCTACGCGGATAGCGGTCAAGAAATCGGCGGATAAGCAGCACTTTGGCTGAGTCGTTGGTCCAGACTGGATAGAGCGAATCGTAGAAAGCCGAACCGATTAGCTCGTATCCCCTTGGCGAATCAGGAAAGAGCCGCGTCATGAGGGCGGCAACCTCAGCGCCCTTGACGCTGTCTGCCAGACTGAGTCCGTCGAATGCCAGGCTCAGACTACGTTCGGTCGTCTCGGCAAGGAATGGCGCGACTTCATCAAGAATAAGCTGTTTCGTGACCACAAGCGCGGCCGAGTCATCCTTGTCTCGATGATATAACGCATTCCAGCGCCCGATGATTGCTGAGTCATCGGCGGGTCTCAACTCCAGTGCCCGCTGCCACCAAGTGACGCTTGAATCGTACATATGCTGGTGGTCAAAGACCCGGGCAAGGTCTTTCGCGGCTGAAACGTCAGCCTGGTTCTTCTCAAGTTGCATCCGGTAATATGCCGCCGCGGGCTGATAGTCCCGGCGGGCAAGATAGTCCCAAAGTGTACGCGGCGCGGCAAAAACAGCGAGCGCTGACAGAAGCAGAGCCGTGAGGGTTCTTACCCGGGACTCCATGACCGGGCATCAGCGTACTACTACCCGCTGGCAAGTCAAGACCAAGATTTTCGTCAGAAATAATCTACCCGAAACAGATTCGTTTTGGCAGAATGGACCGGGTCTTTTCGGGCGTCAAAATAGCAGGCTACCAAGGACCGTTTCTTCCTATACGACAAGGAGAAAACCACCCTGGCAGCCTGCCTGATGCCCATTTTTCCTCCTTACTCACTCCGTCCGCTTCCACAGCCAGCGGCTGTTCTGCCATCCCAAGCTCAGAAAGGCGTTCACCGAGCTCAATGCTATCAGTCCATCTGCGGTTGACCGTCTGCTCCGGCCAGTCCGAGCCGAGCTTCTGGCCAAACGCCGCTACAAGTCCAACCCCTTTGCCTCCTGGCTCAAGAAACGCATCCCGGTCGAGACCTGCCATGACAAACCCAAGAAGGAGCTTGGGTATCTGGAGATAGATTTGCTAAGTCACGGAGGGCAGAGTCCTTGCGGTGAGTTTGCCTATACGCTGGTAGTCACCGAGATAACCACTGGCTGGACCGAATTGCGGGTGCTACGCAACAAGGCTCACATCTGGGTGATGTTGGCGATGAAGAGCATTCTGCGGGCAGCACCTTTCCCGGTTACTGCCATCCATTCGGACAATGGCAGCGAGTTTATCAACCAGGCGCTGGCGAAGCCTGCCGATAAGCACAAATTGCGCTTCACCCGGTCCCGGGCGTACCAAGAGAACGACTCGCCCTATGTCGAGAGCAAGAACTGGAGCTTGGTGCGCAGCTACGTTGGTTATCGTCGGCATGATACGAAAGAGGAGAACCTGGCACTAAGGGGCTGGACCGGCTGATAGCGCTCAAGCACAACCTGCTCATGCCTTCGCTGAAGCTGGTGGCAAAGGAAAGGGTGGGGCTGCGGGTCAGCAAGCGCTACGATATTGACACCCCGCTGCACCGGCTTGTTGGCTATACCCGGGTTGGCCAAGCGTTACAGAAAGAAGCTGGAGCGGCTGCTGGCTGGAACTGACATTTTGCGCCTGCTTGATGACCTGCGGCGTGGCGAGCGCCGACTTGACGCTGGGTACAGGGGCAAGTATGCTAGTGGTGCACCGACTCAGGAGGTTGCATGACTACAGTCAGTGCAGAACCTATTTGTTATGACCAAAGTCGCTGCCCGGTTGTAGTTGCCGTTCGAACAGACCGAAATCACTGGAGGTAAGTATGTCATACGCGAGTTGCGTTCTTACGATACTGAGCATTAGCTTCGTCCCGACACTTGCCCAGGGTTTGCAGCCGGTCGAACTGCCGTTTTCGGTCGCGCTCGAACCAGGCTGGCCCGTTGACAACAGTGTCTGCCTGCTCGAACCGTCGGCCTGGACCGATGGCGATGAGACTCTGCATTGGGACCAAGACCCGGACCGGGGATTCAACATCAACGGTACCTACAGCTACGGTTGCGCACAGCGTTACACCGAGACCACGGGTGTCGTGGTGAATGCGATTCTTTACTACCTTACCGGCAACGCAGACGATGTATTCGTGTACGTTGCGGGTGAAAGTACGGTCGCAACGCCGGGACGGATGCTTGATACCACCCGTGCTTCGGGTCTGGGTGGTGGAATCTGGAAGCGGGCGAACATGCCGCATCCGCCGGCAATCGAAGCGTACAAGGATTTCTGGGCGTGCGTGATCATCCGACGCCACCCGTCCGGTCAGTATCCCTTGACCCTTGACCTTGGGCCGATGGTTCCCTGGCGTGGCGGGTACATCACCCTGCCGAGCATCGGACCGACTTGGTATCAGTTGACCGATCCACCTTTCTGGACTGACCGCAACGTCAACATCCGGGCGGTCATCACGCGCTCAGGCACAGGAGTGGAAGAGGTCATCGGTCCGACCGAACCGGCGACTTGGCACCGGGTATGGCCAACGCCGATGCGAATCATCGGCCATGTCAGCTACTGCGCCTTGACCGCCGGGGACGCGAGCCTCGATATCTACGACGTAGCCGGGAACTTGGTCAGGAGGATTACGGACCGGGCAGACAAGCCTGGCACGCGCATGCTGGTTTGGGACTGTCGTTCGGACCAAGGCCACCAGGTTCGGGCCGGTACTTACTTTTACCGTCTGGCCACGGCTGGCAGGACCGCTACCGGCAAGGCGGTCGTAGCGGACTAAGAAAGTCTATAGCCACAGGTTTTGTTAGCCGGTCTGTGCTTGTGCGTCGCACAACACGCTGAGTCCGAGTCTTGGACGTAGAGTGTAACGCTTCTTGCGTGACGCGTTGGGGGAGTTCGGCTACGGCTGAGTACAAGTTGCAGCAACAACTTTCGCCATAATTGGATGTGCCCCAAATAGGTTCTGCACTGACTGTAGTCATGCAACCTCCTGGCTCGGTACACCACGGTTTGCAGCGGCGTCTTGCCACGAGCTTCTTGCGGACTGGCCGGAGCAGACGGTCCACACTAGACAGGCTGATAGTCTGGAGCTTAGCCGTGATGCCTCATAATTGGATCTGCCCGAAATGAGTCGGAAATCCGTCATGGTTTCGCCCTCTTGATGGGAGCGTACTTGCTGCCGCAGACCTGGTCAAGGGGCGTCTGCTCACGTGCGAGCCGCGCGCTGAGATCGACGTAATCCACGTCGTTACCGAGTTGCCGTAGTCTGCGTTGCTGCTGCCTGATCAACCGGTCTGTTGCCAGCAGTCGCCGTGCAGGAATCTCAATTGAATGCCGCTTCTGGATACGCGCTCCATCTCGCTGACGGTGCTCCAGCTTCATGGTCGGTATGAAGAGATTGTGCTTCAGCGCAACCAGTCGTGCCAGTCGCCGCAGCACGGCGACTTCGCGGCGGGTGTCGTAACGTCGGTAACCGACGTAGACCCGCACCAAAGACCAGTTCTTGCTCTCAACGTACGGCGCGTCGTTCTTGCGGAAGGCCCGCGAGCGAGTGAATGGTATGCCGAGCGAGCGCGCCAGCTGGGTGAGTGGCCGGTTGATGAATTCG
>JBDRUN010000120.1 GCA_039801365.1 candidate division WOR-3 bacterium | reverse complement strand
CGTCCATTTGCCCTGTTTCTCTGTCATTACATAGGCGGCTTTGACTTATTCTCACACGTAGGCTAGAATTGCGAGCCGATGAAATTCATCGCTGACCTGCACATCCATTCGCGGTTCTCGCGTGCCACAAGCCGGGACATGGATATCCCCGCGATTGCCCGGGCAGCTAAGAAGAAGGGAATCAAGCTGGTCGCGACCGGCGACTTCACCCATCCAGCATACATGCAGTCCCTGAAGCAACATCTAGAACCAGCGACTGAAGGGTTGTACTGCCACGGCGATACCTACTTCATTGTCAACGTCGAGGTGAACAACATCTACTCGGCTCACGGTCGGTTACGTCGGATACACAACATCATCTTCGTACCAAGTCTGGAAACCGCTGCAAGGGTAAGTACCATGCTCAGCCGATACGGCAAACTGGAATCCGATGGTAGACCAACATTGTCCATCTCCAGCCAGGAGATGCTTGCCCGAGTGCTCGACATCGACGAGCAGGCTTTCCTCGTGCCAGCACACATCTGGACGCCGTGGTTTTCGCTCTACGGCTCGAACTCGGGCTTCGACTCATTCGAGGAGTGTTTTGGGGAACTGTCGAACCGAGTATTTGCGGTCGAGACCGGCCTGTCCTCAGACCCGCCGATGAACTGGCTGCTCTCGAGTCTGGATACTAAAACAATAATCTCGAACTCAGACGCCCATTCACCTTCGCGGCTCGGGCGTGAGGCGAACGTGTTCGACTGCGAACTTGCCTACCCGGAACTTCGGAACGTCCTGCGCACAAAGGACCGAGATCGGTTCTTGTTCACCATTGAGTTCTTTCCGGAAGAAGGCAAGTATCACTACGATGGCCACCGTTCGTGCAACGTGTGCCTCGCCCCCGAGCAGTCAATGTCAAACTCGGACATCTGTCCGGTATGCGGTCGGAAGCTAACGGTCGGTGTTCTGCACCGGGTGATGAGCCTTGCTGATCGCCGGCCAGAGGAGGTTCCCGGCGATGTTGTTCCCTACAAGCACTTGGTGCCACTTGAAGAAATGATCGCCGAGGCCTTGGGCCAGGGCCGCGATACGGCTGCGGTCGGCAATACTTACGACGAGATGATTGCTGTGCTGGGTCCGGAGTTTGAAATTCTCTTGGACGTCCCGATAGATGCGATTAGACAAGCGGCTGGTGAGCGCATTGCGCTGGGCATCGAACGGATGCGTAAGGGCGAGGTAATGAAGCAACCTGGCTACGACGGCGTGTTTGGTGTAATCAGCGTGATTCCAGGCTCGACGCGGCCGAGTGAAGACGAACCGGGAGCTAGTGCTGCGCCGGGCGACCAACTCGACTTATTCTGAGCGATTGCACAATGCCAATCTCAGATTATGGCAGTCATTGGCAAGAGAGCGGCCGATTGCCACGCGTTCTGCAGCCCGTAACCTACGGTACGACCGGTGGGTTCGTCCGATGAAACGGTTATGGGCTCCCTGGCGGATGGAGTACATCTGCAGCGCCCGCAGGTCCAGCGGTAGAAGGAGCTGTCTTTTCTGCCGGCTTGTGCGCTCCAAAGACGACGAGCAAAACCTCTTGCTGCTGCGCAGTCGGCTCGGACTCGTTTTGATGAACAGGTTTCCATACAACAACGGTCACCTGATGGTTGCGCCAAATCGGCACGTGGCTGAACTGGAGCGGCTAACCGATAGGGAAGCCCATGAGCTTTTCCAGCTGTTGCAGCGGTCCTTAGTCGTGCTGAAGAGAGAACTTACACCTCAGGGGTTCAACGTCGGGATGAACCTCGGTCGGGTCGCCGGCGCAGGCGTGGCCGGCCATCTGCATATCCACATCGTGCCACGTTGGAACGGCGATACGAACTTCATGCCGCTGGTGGCCGAGACCAAGGTCGTGAGCGAGCATCTTGCCACAACCTACAACAGGTTGAAGCAAAGATTCAGCAGCAACCGCTGAGACTGGAGGATGAAATCAGGCCCCGGAGGCCAAACATCAAATCAAACCGGCGCCTTACACCGGTAATCAAGAGCCTCGTCCAAGAAATTCCATTTAGTAGCCCACCGTCGGCTGTCGACTGCCGGCTCTGGTATTGGGCGAGCCGAGGGAGTCCTGGAATAGAGGTTCGGAGATTAGAACCGGCGGCTGGACTTCCGACTTCTGCCGTCTGCGCCACGCAACCAGATTCTGGGAAACTATAATGTCAGAAGTTCGGCGCGACATCGTTACCGACACCTGGGTCATCGTGGAGACCGGACGGAACCGCATCCCCAAGGACCATCTCCGTTCTGACCGTAGGCCGTCAGTGTGCCCGTTTTGCGTTGGCAACGAAGCTATGACGCCGCCGGAAATCACGGCAGTGCGGACAGACGGTTCAGCTCCCAATAGCCCAGGCTGGCGCGTGAGGGTGGTCCCCGACATATTCCCGATACTGAGAATCGAGGGCGACCTAGTCCGGTCCGGAGTCGGCATCCACGACATGGTCACCGGGACCGGCGCAAACGAGGTTATCATCGAATCGCCGGAACACGTCACAAACTTCGCCGAGCTCGCCGATGAGCAGGTCGAGCTCGTGCTTAGAACGTACCGAGAACGGCTAATTGACCTGTATCGCGACAAGCGGTTTCGCTACGTGCTTGTTTTCAAGGACCACGGCACGTTGGCCGGTGGCTCAACCATCGAGCACGTCCATTCGCAAGTCATCGCCCTGCCGGCAACGCCGAGAAGAGTGAAGGACCAGCTCGCGGGTGCGCGCGCCTACTTTCAGTACAAGGAGCGGTGCATCTTCTGTGACATCCTCCAGGACGAGCTTGAGCATAACCACCGCGTAGTCGAGCAGACTGAGCGGTTTGTTGTTTTCGCACCTTTTGCTTCGCGCCTGCCGTTCGAATTACGGATAATGCCGCGGCGGCACTCGTTCAGTTTCGCCGATACCACCGGCGAGGAGTTGGCAGACCTTGCCCGCGTGCTGCGCCGCACGGTCGGAAGACTACACCGGCTGCTCGATGACCCACCCTATAATATCGTGCTCCACACGGCACCGAACCTTCTGCCCCAGCGTGGTTACTGGGAAACAATCCGGGAGGACTCCCACTGGTTCATGGAGCTAATACCAAGGGTGAAGCGGACCGACGGGTTTGAGTGGGGCTCGGGGTTCTTCATAAATTCGGTTGCACCAGAGCGGGCCGCTGCGCTGCTGAAGGAGGTACAATGATAAAGGCAGTAGTATTCGACGTTGACAATACGCTGGTTGACTTCATGAAGATGAAACGGGCAGCGGTTGAAGCGGCCGTAGATGCGATGATTGACGCCGGACTCGACCTGAGTCCAAAACAGGCAACGAGAAGAATATTCGCCATCTACGACGAGAAGGGAATTGAGTTCCAGCAGGTGTTTGACGAATTCCTCAACGACACGCTTGGCCACGTTGACTACCGGATTCTGGCCAGCGGCATACTCGCCTACCGCCGGGCGCGCGAGGGTGTAATGGTAGCGTACCCGCACGTCAGCCTGGCGCTCACCCGACTCGTACGGATGGGCCTCCGGCTCGGTGTGGTTTCGGACGCACCGCGACTACAGGCCTGGATGCGGCTTGTCTCGCTCAGTATTGACAACTTCTTCGACGCGGTCGTGACCTATGATGACACCGGCAAGCGCAAGCCTGACCCGGCACCGTTCCAGAAGGCCCTCGAACTGCTTGCGGTCGAGCCGCACGAAGCGGTTATGGTTGGCGACTGGGCCGAGCGCGACATCGTTGGCGCGAAGGAAATCGGGATGTGCACAGTGTTTGCACGGTATGGTGACAGCTTCGGCACGAAACACTCTGGCGCAGACAAGGATATCAACGACATCCTTGAGCTGATTCCATTCATCGAACGGGTCAACTCCGGCCGCCGGTCGAGAAATCGCCGTCCTCGGTGAGCACTACGGACTGACTGTGAACGATACTGTAACCCAAGCGCGCAAAAGTCGGATTCCGACTTCGTATTGCCGCGTCTTCTCCGTTTCGAGCTTGTTTCCTTCCTTTGTCTGTAGTACTCGGCACCTCGTTCGTACCTGAGCGATGGCCATCTTCGGCGTCGGGATTGACCTCGTGGAAATTGGTCGGGTCCGCAACGCACTTGTCCGCTACGGCGACCGGTTCCGCAACCGTATTTTCACTGCGGCCGAAGTTTCGTTCTGTGAGCGGGTCTCGGGCAAGTTTCTGTCCTATGCTGGCCGGTTCGCGGCCAAGGAGGCATTCTCAAAGGCGCTCGGAACTGGACTACGCGGCGCCATTGGCTGGCGCGAGGTTGAGGTGCTGGACAACGAGCGCTCCCGGCCCACTATAACTGTTACCGGCCGAGCACAGAAGTTCTTGGGCGACCGCAAGGTGCACTTGAGCATAACCCATCTATCAGACTACGCGGCTGCGGTCGTAGTTATCGAAGAGTAGCCTGGTGTCTGATAACCGACGTCCGATCAACCCAGGAATAGCGCTTCTTACAGGCCAAGCCACCTAATCCCGTGCAAGACGTCCGGGGCGCCAGCGCAAAGCAAATTCGCAACATTTGTTGCAAGTGCAGGACTGTAACCTTTCCCCCTAATCATTCCGTCGCGTACTTGACCAATACAGCGCCTTCTTACCGCGGTGGTTGAAACCACCCGCCGTATGGTCCAATTGACACTCGATGCCGTCGAAGCGGAACCTGTTCGCCCGGTCAACCGTCCGCCCGGCGCGGTGCGAGAAGACCTTATCGGCTAGCCGCAGGCACCGTTACTACCTCGCAGTGCCGAAACCAAACCGGTAACTGGTGTTGAGCTGTCTCAACAAAGCACTCAACTTTGCTATTGTCAGCTAGGATCATAGAGCTCTAGTCAAGTAGGCCGACTTTATGACTTAGATCCACCTCAAGCAAGTCCTGTAGTGAGTAGTATCATGCAGCCTCCTGTGTGGACGCATCACGAGCATACTTGCTATTGCAGGCTGCATCAAGCTTGCGGTTTGCCTCAGAAATAATCTGCCCGAAACGAAACTGTTGCCTCATGATTCATCTGCCCGAAATTAAGGTCCCAGATGTGCTTTCTGTGGCAGTACCGGCGGCTGTCGTTGCAGCACATACTTCGGCATGGTTACGACAATTCCCAAGGACAGCCTCACGAGAGAGAAGCGCATGTCAGTCGTGCTGAGGAACGCTCCCCGCTACCGGCGCGCCCGCAAGAAACTCAAGTCGGCCATGCTCGACGAGCTCCGCGCTGTCCTGCACTACAACCGCAAGTACCTGGCCCTCCTGCTGCGCAGTTCCGGCCGGTCGGTATTCACTCACCGTGACGTCCGCTTCCTCGCCGACCCACGAGTTT
>JBDRUN010000119.1 GCA_039801365.1 candidate division WOR-3 bacterium | reverse complement strand
TGAACGTTCGATCCCGCTTCTCGTCGGTGTTGTCAACCACAAAATGGAATTGGCCGGTGGCGGAAACGAAGAACCGAAACGAATCATTCTGGACACCACGCCTCTCAACCAGCGCTGAATAGTTCTGCCGCGCGACCCAGCGGTTGAAATTGCTGTCATCCAGCACTAGCAACGAGCTTGTGTCCACCACGAATCGGCCCTCGACCTCATAGCCAATCCGCAGGGTGTCCCACCAGCTGCGGAAATCACCGGTCTTAACCGCACCGCTGTAGTCAATTACCGTACGTCTGACACGCCTTACCCGGATGAGTACCGAGTCGTATGCAGTCAGCCCGTCCTGGTCCTGGACCAAGCACCTGAGCGTAGCCGGCCCCGATGATTCCGGCGAATACCACTTCACCCTGAACGCCGAATCCCACGCCAGAAGCCCACGAGAACACGACCAGTCGTAGGATATCGGTCGGTTGCCCCAATCCCAGGCCGCACAGTCATAGACTGCGCTATCAACAGCGTTGACTACGGTGTCACCGACGAAGTACTCGATTGTCGGCGGCCCGGTTCGCTCGCAGCCAGCACCCAGAAACAGAAACACGGCCGCAAAGCAGCAGCTGGCGCCGACAGTTTGCACAACAAACGGCTTCACTGTACGACAGTGTATCTAGTTATGCCGACTTTGCAAGCTGCGGAGCCACGTCCCGAGAACCGACGCAGAACTGCAATGAAAGTCACAAGAAAGCAAGATAGGACTACGTTCCGTCTAGCTGACACCCGGAATCCGGACCGCTCTTGCACGACACCAGCTTGCTCAGGCCTTTAGAGCGTTCGCAAACTGCCGCACTGCACGTTTTCGGCGTAATTCGACGTACGAGCCGCTACACCCTGAGGCAAGTGTCGCACCTGATAACCTATCAAATTCCAACCAGTTACATTTGTACTCTCCAGCGAGGGTTACCTTAAGGGGCAGTTGGGGGCAGGCGTCTACTTGGCTAACACGCTCAAATACCCGAAGTTACTATTTGCGAGACCGTTGGAACGCGGGTTGCATAAAAGGACGCGAGGGAAATGGTCTAATGGAATATCGAGGTGGCCTGCTATCCTGCTGCCCCAAAGAACCGGGCGGTACTCTGGTCAGCGTGGTCACCAAGAAGAGGGGTTTCAACCAGGGGGTGGAGAATGTTCGCGGAACTACTAAACCTCGAAAACTGCGATTCGCTCAAGAAATTCATGGCATCTCAACCGCACAGGCCTTTCGGCTGGGCCCTACCTCCAGAACGTCAGAGCGCGGTAGTGGACTATCTGTTGCACGGAGTCCAGGAAGCGATTGACGCTGGTGGTTTCGCAAAGGCGTATGACCTCGGCGGAGAAATGGTCGGACTCTGCGTAACCAGGCCGGACAACTGGGCGTCGCACGAGCTGGGGGTTAGGACCTTTCGAGTGACTCACCTGTTTGCCGCTGGCAGTCCGGAGATGCAGACAATAGTCAAGGCTATGCTCGTGCGTGAGACCGTTCGTAGTGCACCGGGCCGGGTCTGCTTTGTGGCTCAGCTTGCACATACCGACCTGTCCGGTCTAAACGCGCTCGAACGTAGCGGTTTCATCGCAACCCAGAGTACAGTCGTGATGGCCCTGGACCTGCTCGATTATCAATCGCGCAGCACTCCGGAGGTCGGCTATGAAGTCGAACGCGCACGTCCTGGTGAACTTGCCGGATTCCTAGAAGCGACCGCGGCCGAAGTACCGGACGGTATCCTGGGTTGGGACTACCACCTGCCGGCCCCGACAAAGAGCCGGGTTCACCGCGACTGGCTCGCAAGCTATGCCACCCAGGAACTTCTTCTTGCCTCCGACAGCGGCCGGCCCGCCGGGCTACTGGCCGGCCACGTTCGTGAAGAAGCGGTACGTTACCTTGGGTTCGGCGTCGGGACCGTTGACTTCGTAGCCGCGGCTCCGGAATACCGCAACAACGGCGTTGCGCTGCGTCTGGTCTCAGATTCCCTTGACATGTTCAAGAGCCGTGGAGTTCGGCTCGCCGTAGTAGTTGCCCGACCGGGCGACGAATCACTTCTTCGCTATTGCCAGACCTGTGGATTCGCGACAGTCGAGACAACGGTTACGCTCGCAAACTGGAGCGACAGAAACTGAAAGAAGGACTGGACCGGCAATGCCAGTTCAACGGCCTGCCCCGCGACTAGGCACGGCCTGTCTGCAAAACCGGGGGACTAATGAACATAGTAACAGTCTCGATCACTATCCTGCTCGCCGGCATTCCCTGCGGATCGAATTCAGGGGACGGTTTAGCAAGTATTACTGCGTCGGCATCGGTCCGAACCGCGGTGTGGGGTCAGGTGAACAATCCCGGCCTCTACTACCTTCCCGGGACGCCTGACGTCCTCGAGCTCATTTCCTCTGCGGGAGGACCTGCACCGGGAGCCGACCTCTCGCGCGTGTTGCTCATTCGTGAGCTCGACCGGTCAAGAACATATCTTAACCTGGGACGTCTCACGGCGCAGGCCGAGCCGGTCTTCCTCGCACCTGGCGACGTCGTTGTCGTCCCGGAATCGTTCTGGAGCAGGATACAGAGGAATTTACCGATCATCAGTACCGTGGCCACGGTCGTAAACCTAGCGATTACCATAACACTAGTCAGCCGGAAGTAGCCAAGTGACATACAAAGTGAGGGAACAAGCAACCGCTTCCCACAGCCAGCCAAGAGAACACCAGTCGCTCGGACCCAGGATTCTGGCCGTTGACGATGACGAGGGCTTCTGCCAGACTCTCGTTGACATACTCGAGGCAAGGGGATACCGCGCCGACCCCACTTTCTGCGCAGCCGAGGCACTTGCCGCAGTCGAACGCGAGCGTTATGACCTCATTCTGCTGGACCTAAAACTACCGGACATGAACGGTATCGAGCTGTTGGCCCGAGTCAAACTCGCCTTGCCCGGAGTACCCGTGATTCTCCTCACCGGACACGCCACCGTTGATACAGCGGTACGCGCGATGAGCGAGGGCGCATACAGCTACCTCGAGAAGCCATGTCGACCTGAACGGCTATTCATTGTCATCGAGCAGGCACTGTTTGATGCCGGGGGTCGGACCGGCGACGGCATCAGAGAACTTGCGAGCATACTTGCCGGAGCTGACCTGCCGGTTTTCACCTTTGACGCCCGCTCCGGCTCGCTGCTCAGATACAATCAGGCGTGCCGTCGTCTGCTCGCTGGTTCCCAATATCCTATCTTGGCCAAGCTGCTCCCAGACCCGGACATGCTCACCGCCCACCTCGAGAGTCTCAAGAACTCCGGTCGGGCAGCTACCGACTTTGCTCCGCTTGATGGTAGCGGTCGTCGTCTGCGTCTGGTTTCGTACGGAGCACCACACACTTCCCACGAGTTCCTGTCGCTGGTACTCGACGTCACCTCAAGCTACGAGGAGGACGCTGAGAACCAACGCGTGCGCCAGTACTTTGAGGCAGTATTCTCAAACATCGCCGTGGGCATCATGATCGTCAATTCTGACTACGTCATCCAGCAGGTGAACCCGGCGTTCGCCAATCTATGTCAAGCTGCGCCGCGCGCAATAGCGGGACGACGGTGTTACGAGGTGATTCACCGTTATGCCACCCCCTGCCACCTACAGGGCGAGGTTTGCCCAATAAAGAACTGCCTGGCAACCGGCACGACCTGTCGGGTTCAGCACCAGCACTTGGTCGCGTCCGGCGACCTCCACTTCGTTGAGAACACAATGACCCCCCTGCGGGACGCAGCCGGCACGATTGTCTGCTTTGTGGCGATATTCGCTGACTTCACCGACATCAAGCACGCCCAGGAGGCGTCCGAGGCCAAGTCGTGTGAGCTGACCCGGCTGAATGAAGAACTCACGTCTCAAAGAGAACAGATTGCCACCCAGGCTGAGGAACTCAAGAAAGCCAACCTCGAACTACTGAAGCTCAGCGCAGCTAAGAGTGACTTCGTCTCCATGGTTTCTCATGAACTGCGCACGCCACTCACCGCAATCACTGAGGGCGTCAGCCTCGTCGCCGACCAGACACTAGGGCCGGTAACAGCAATTCAGGGACGTTTTCTAGACCTGGCGCTTGCCAATGCCCGTCGTCTTGCCGACATCGTCAACGACCTGTTAGACTTGTCGAAGATTGAAGCCGGCCGCCTTGAGAGGCGTCCAGTGTCAATCGAGCTTAGTGCCTTCTTGGAAGAAGCCTGCGCTGCTTTCCAGCCGGTTGCCAGGCAAAAGGGACTTACACTCGATGTAGCGACCGGTCCAATGCCGCGTCCCGTGCTGGCGGACGAACGCATGCTGCGCCGCGTGCTCGCCAATCTGCTCAGCAACGCTATCAAGTTCACTGACCACGGAGGAGTCGTAGTCCGGGCGCGCGTTGAAGGGGAAGAAGCGGTGGTCAGCGTCACCGACTCGGGTATTGGTATTCCGGCGACTGAACATGCTGGCATGTTTCAGAAGTTCCACCAAGTTCATCGTCGAGACGGCACCCGACCAACCGGCACCGGGCTCGGTCTAGCACTCACCAAGGAGATGGTCGCCATGAACCGTGGCCGCATATGGTTCGAAAGCCGGCCAGGAGCCGGCAGCACGTTCTCTTTCACCCTGCCGCTTGATACTACGATGACACGGGTGGGCGCGCTGCTCGAACGTCTCTCACAGCCGGGATTCGAGAAAGCCCAGGCACTGTTGCTCGTCCGGGTCCAAGACCCGGCAGGCCGGGAACAAACCGGAGGACACCGTGACGACGTGCTCAACGAGGTTGTTCAGCGTCTTCAAGAGGCTGAGCCACCAGTCCATGACTACCAAGTCCTCCCGGACGACTATGAGATTCTGGCACTACTCGTTGGCACACCCGACCAGCTTGAATTGCAGACAGCCCGCATCACTGACACCCTGGCCGGTGCAACATTCGTTGCTCGCAACCGGGTAGTTGAACTAGACATTCTTGTCAGCTGCTGTCGGTTCGCGCTCACCGATGAACCAAGTAAACTGCTGACGGAACTCAGAAAGGAACTGCGCAATGCCAAATCGCGAACGACCACTCATCCTTCTAGCTGAGGACGAAGCTAACGTCAGTCTCGTCACTCGAACCCGGCTAGAGGCTAACGGCTTCCGGGTCAGGACGGCAGCGGATGGTGAGGAAGCACTGACCCTCCTGCGTAAGCTGAAACCAAGCCTGGTTCTGCTGGACCTCAAGATGCCTAAGCTCGACGGCTATCAGGTCTGCCGGTTCATCAAGCAGAACCCTGCTACCCGTGCCGTTCCGGTAATCCTCTTCTCGGCTTCGAGTTCGCACTCGCTGGCGTTGCGCGACAAGTGTCTAGAACTCGGAGCCGACGACCACATCCGTAAACCCTACCATCCTGACGAACTTCTGTCCAAGGTTCGGCGCCTGATCCAACGCGAAACGCTGGACGCCCGGCATCCTGAATCGGGGGCAGCTCCGGCAGCCCAAGATACAGGGCCGGCAGCCGACAGACTGGAGCCTGCGCGCAGCTACAGTCATGGAAGCGAGGCGACCGACCACCGGGCCGAAGCAGC
>JBDRUN010000118.1 GCA_039801365.1 candidate division WOR-3 bacterium | reverse complement strand
GTCGAAGGACAGGCAGTGCCGACGCAACCATCTCGACTTCAAGCTGGACAAAGCTCATGATTCGAGTACAAATGTATTCTGAGGCAACGGGGCGTCCTCGAGTACATCCATATATGAGGCAACAGGGAACTCCCTGGAGTATCCGGTGCCGGTCGCAAGATTTGGGCATTTCATTTTGCCACGACCATACGGCCGGTCAGACTGAACCCCGGGCCATCAAGGCACACACAATAGGTACCGGTGCTGAGCCCGTTGACGTCAAGGCTGGCTTCGCCGTTCTGCTTTAGCTCGACCACGCGGCTGAGTGCGATTTGACCGGTCGCGTCAAACACCGTGACCCTTGCCGTGCCTAGTGTCATTACGCTGCTTTGTATTGTTGCAACCCTGCTGACAACCGGGTTAGGGCAGATTGACAGTGTCCTGAAACGGACTGAAGTATGGGACCCGGCCATGGTCGCCTGAGCCTCCTGGTTCGGTTTCAATGTCTCCCGTGGTGGCATGGTATAGCGCCAGAACTCGAACGTCTTGTTGCCCTTGAAAGCGTACAGGACCCGGCTGAACGGGTAGCTTATCATATCCGAGCCCTGTCCCACCTTCACGTCCTTAAGGGTCGTGCCGAACACTGGCAGCGGCTCCTGTTCATTCCAGATTCCAGCAACCGGGTCGAACCGCCAGAATTGGTCGGTCTTGCCGGACTTGAGCGAGTAGATTGCACCCTCGCGCCATACCGCTGAGGCACCTTCCTTGATACGCTTACGTCGGTAGTTTGTGGACTGAGTCGCATATGGGATGGGCGGAATCTGGGCAGTCCAGGTGTCGGTGTTAAGGTCATATACCCACATTTCGTGGGTTGGTGCCTTGTGGGCATAGAGTTTTGAGCCGCTATCGTAGGTGAGCCATGAACCCTGTTTCCACTTGGCCGAGGTACCGGCTGGAGCGTTATCGAGTGTGGCCCATGTTCTGGCCTGGACGTTGTAGCGGAGAAAGTTCTGTTTTGGCCCCTTGAGCAGATAGATATAGTCAAGACCGTACTGCTCGACGTGGACAAGGTCAGTGCCGGTTTTTACCTTCTTCTCACTTGGTCCCAGCGGTACATCAGGCAGACGCTCCCAGTTGTTCTGGCTAATCGAGTAGCGCCAGAACTCCTGGGTGCCACCGCCGAGCACCATGAACACGCTGCCCTTGCCGTCGCTCACGCCACGTGCACCCTGGCCGACTCTGCCCGGAACAGGGGCAAGCGCCTGCCACTGACCGGTAGCCGGGTTGTAGGCAAAGAAGTCTGTGGTCTTACCGCCCCGGGCCGCATAGACAATGCCGTTTGTCTCGTCAACCGCGAGCCAGGCGCCGGCCCTCACCGGCTTCGGCGTGCCAGTCAGGGGCAGAGGTCTGACTTCTTCCCAACCCCAATATGGCCGTGGCTTCGGCGCTGACGGGACTACGGTGAACCAGGAGACCGCGTAGTTGTCAAGCGGGTCGGCGTCGTGAGCAAGGTCAAGGGTTGCAGTAACTATTCGTTCGCCACCAGCCGGGTCTGCGGTCCATTCCGGGAAAGTCACGGCGCGGCTTTCACCAACTGGAACTGCGTCAAGTTCGAGTGTGCGGTGGTACAGTTCGGCTGCGCCATCGCCGATCGTCACCGTGAGACTGAAGGACAGTTCCAGGTCGCCCTTGTTGGAAACCGCCACGACCGGCGCGATTACCGAATCAGACTCGAGTTCACCGGCCGGAGCAATGATGGCGTCAATTGCCATGTTGGCGGCGGCGAATGTCACGCGGAGGTAGGGCCGGAATTTCTCGGCTTCATAGCCTTTGGCATGGCCCTTGGATTCGGTTTCGTCCCACTTGAACAGACCGAATGCGATCCAGTCCCGGCTCAGCGCGGACTGAATCGCGTGCACGCCGTCCGCCGAAAGAACCCGCTCCACCCAGCCGCGGTCCGACACGAAGTCCGGCGCGACGACCGTGCCGCTTACTATGCCGTTCCAGAGAGCATCTGGTTCGGCACTGACCGGGTCCTCGGCAACGAGCGTGACGTACGTATGGGGCGCGGGTTCACTCTGGGACACGACGTAGTAGAAGAAGCTAGCCTGAGTGATGGTCGCGTTGTCCGGGATGTCAGCGATATCCACCTTGGTCCAGCCCTGCCACTTGTCGTCCGGCGGGTCCTTGCCGTACATCATGTCCGCATTGTGCTTGGAAAAGCCGCGCTTTCCGTTCATAACCCGTCCGCTCCAGTAGTTGTCATGCCGCGGATACAGGTCTCTTACTTCCACCCCACGGGCTAGGGTAAGGAAGCCTACCAGCACTAGGACTATGCGCAGATCGACAGCGTTCTTCATTTGATTCCTCCTTTGACCGCCAGTGCCCTGCTGGTTGTGCCAGACTGGCACTGGCGCAATCTTCCTGTTGCGTTGCGTTCAACACACGGTGTACAAACATCGGTCTGCTAACCCATTGAGTCTCAACGGCTGGCCCGACGTTATGGCACGCGAACCGGCCTTGGTTACTGCCAAACGGTACAAACGCCGTTCCGCCAGTGTGTCTTGGCCAGGACATAGCTATCATTGGGAAAAGGAACTGCAAAGGTCATGCCAGACTTTGCTCGGTTTGAGCCCTGACTCGTAGATGCCCTGCGTTGCTGGCTAACCCATTGAGAAGTAGCGTGGTTGCCCTAGCCAGTGGCCGTGACTCTTGTCTGTTTGTGTTATATATTCAGTGGGTCCGCGTCTCATAGTATGAGATTTCTGTCTCCGGATGTCTCAGGAGTCGAGACTATACAGGACACATTGGATTCAGCTAGGCCTGCTCACGGTATTGTCGGCGACAGCTTGGTTCAACATCCAGAGCACCCAACAACCAGAGTTTCGAGCGGCAACGTTTTCGCTTGACGAACAGGGTAAATCGAGCAAGAATAGGCAGTCATGGCCAAGCTACTTGTTCCTGATTCTGAAATCCGCGACCTAATTATCGAATACGGCGGCAGCGAGGCGCTCAAGTGTTACCAGTGTGGAATGTGCATGGCACTCTGCCCGTGGTATCAGCTTGAGAAAGTAGACTTCCTTGTGTACCGACTACCTCAAGCGGTCAAGCTTGGAGCAGTGCTGAATACCGAAGACAAGGATGAGGTTGCAGCCGAAGTAACAGAGTTGTACCGGTGCGTTGGTTGCGAAGCATGCCTTGCCCGGTGTCCGCGGGGGGTGGACATCCCGGCGGTGCTGCGTGCGATCCGACGTATCCTGGTTGAGAACCAGTCGGTACCTCAAGCGCTTGGCGCAACGATACACCACTGCTACAGCACTGGCAATCCATTGGGTGGCGCACCCGAGGAACGATTTGCCTGGGCCAAGGGACTGGACGTGCCGACCTTTGAAAAAGGCGTGGATTTTGCATGGTTCAGCTGCTGTACCGCGGACTATGACCCGCGGTGCCAGGCGGTCAGCCGGGCCTTGGTCAGGGTCCTTAGACACGCCAAAGTCTCATTTGGGGTCCTGGGCACGGGCCAGATGTGCTGCGGAGAGGCGTTGCGCAAGGCTGGAGCCGAGGAAGTGTTTACTCACCTGGCCGGGGCCAACACCGCGCTTGTTGATCGGCCAGAGGTCAGAAGACTCCTGTTCACATCGCCCCATTGTTTCAACGGATTTCGTCGGGACTACCCAGACCTGGCCAGAAACCGGGAGCTGGTTCACGAGACCCAGTTGTTCGACCGTCTTATCACGGAAGGGCGCATCAGACCAAAGAAGGAATTGACAGCAAAGGTTACCTACCATGACCCCTGCACACTGGGGCGACAGTGCGGCATTTATGAAGAGCCACGGCGGGTGCTTTCGAGCATTCCGGGCGTCGAGTTAGTGGAAATCCCGGACTTCAACCGGGAACAGAGCGTGTGCTGTGGCGGCGGAGGAGGAGGGTTGTGGCTTGACTGGCCTAAGGGAGAGCGTTTGTCTGACATCAGGGTGAGGCAAGCGGCCAGGACAGGGGCCAAGGTACTTGCGGTTGCCTGTCCATACTGTCTGCAGATGTTCGAGGACTCGGTCAAGACTATGGAGCTTGACCTGCGGGTTGCAGACGTTGCCGAGCTTCTGGCCGATTCGCTCGAAGACTAGCCGTTACCGTAACTTCAACTTCTGCTCGCTGATTTCTCCGGAACCCGGCCCAGTCAGCCGACGGTCTTGACAAGTTATTAGCGAGCAGAATGTTATACCACAGGGGGGCTATTGGGCACAAAGATGAGGACACGGACAGGGGGTTACCCAGTGACCCCGGGAGTGACTCCCCATCTGAGTAGAGTTCTGAAACCCTAGCTGAGACGTTCTATCAACTGTTACCTGAGTCTAGGGTTGAAACGATGACTTAGATAGCGTCTCAAGTGCTTGATGAGTAAGGACTTGAAGTAGCTAGTTACGACCTGTTTGAAATGGTTCGTCATTCAGATTCTGACTTGCGGACTCAAAGTCTGGTTCACATGTCGCATCAGAAAGGCTGTCAGTTGCCGGCTTAGGTCTGGGTTCAGTCAAGGTTTGAGACCCGAGCTCAGGATTCAGGTTACCGGTGAGCTAACTGGTTCAGTCCTGGCCCAGGCACCAGTCGTCTCCGCTCAAGCAGTTCTTCGGCCGTTGCTCCGGACAAGGCATTCCAGGGCATCATGGCCGCAGTGTCGACAGCGAGACCGGCAAGGAGTATCTTGATTGGTCTCAGTCGAACCAAGTCGCAATCCTTGAGCCGAATTGAGGTTCATAGACAAGACACGGCCTGGCCGTGCCAGGTTAACGTTCCTCAAGACAAGCGTCTTTCCCGCACCGTCTCTCCATGACACCGCTTTGGGGCACTAGACGACAGCCAGCCGCTTGACAGTTAGTAAGCAATCTATACTATTCATACTATGATTGACCGTCGGGCTGCGGGCGGTGGTCGATTGAAGCGTTGGCCGGGAACGGGTAGGGTTGCGCTCGTCACCGGCGCGTCCTCCGGCATTGGGCTGGCGATTGCTCGCAAGTTCGCGGCCGGTGGTCTGAAGGTTGTGCTGGTTGCTCGTCGGAAGGAACGACTTGCTACCATTGCCGGCGACCTCGAGGCCGGTGGCGCGGACGTGATTGTGGTGCCAGCTGACCTCGCGCTCGAAGCCGAGCGAGAGCGAGTCTGTGATGAAGTTAGGCAGTCATACGGAATGATAGACGTTCTGGTCAATAACGCCGGGCTGGGCTGGTACGGTTACGGCTATCGTATGCCCTGGCACGTCGCACGCGAGATGCTCCGGGTCAATGTCGAGGCCGCCGTTCATCTGACCCTGCTCTGTCTGCCAGCGATGAAGTCGCGCGGTTCCGGGCACGTAATCAACATTGGCTCCATCGCCGGCTGTCTGCCTGAACAGGGCATCGGCATCTACGGTGCAACTAAGGCATTCCTTGATGCTTTCACAACATCACTGTACCGGGAGCTGCGAGGCAGCGGGGTTTGGGTGAGCGTTGTTCGGGCCGGCCCGGTGGCGACCGAGTTCTTCGAAGCCGCAAGAAGACGCCCGGCCGGCTGGGCCGTGCCGGCGCAGAGTCTGGCAATCAGTCCGGAACAGGTGGCGGACCGGGTATGGTGGCTTGTCCGCCACCCCAGGCGCCAGGTATTCGTGCCCTGTCATCTCCGGCTCGCAACATGGCTG
>JBDRUN010000117.1 GCA_039801365.1 candidate division WOR-3 bacterium | reverse complement strand
GCAGCCGGTACTGTACTTGCCTGCCGACTGGCGCTTGATGACAAGGTGGCGATGCACCTTGGTGGCGGGTTTCATCATGCGTTTGCGGACCATGGCGAAGGATTCTGCTACGTCAACGACATCGCGGTGGGCATCAGACGCATGCTTGCGGACCGACGTATCGAGCGGGCCGCGGTCATTGACTGCGACCTGCACCAAGGTAACGGTACGGCCCGCATCTTCGCAAATGAGCCGCGGGTTTTCACCTTTTCGATCCACCAGGAGCATCTCTATCCAATCAAGGAGGACTCGGACTGGGACATCGGACTCGACGATGAGACTGGTGACGACGTGTACATCGAGCATATGCGCCAGGCGGTACCGAAGATACTGGACGACCACAAACCTCAGCTTGTTGTCTATGTTGCCGGCGCCGACCCATACCACCTGGACCAGCTTGGTACGCTCCGGTTGACCAAACGTGGCCTTGCCCTGCGGGACCGCATCGTGATTGACGGTTGCCACAAACGTGGCATCCCAGTTGTTCCGGTTCTG
The DNA here is from genome assembly GCA_039801365.1 of candidate division WOR-3 bacterium. NCBI lineage: Bacteria > Pseudomonadati > Caldifarciminota > Caldifarciminota bacterium. The sequence continues at coordinate 5,523 of JBDRUN010000117.1, read as the reverse complement.
GCCGGCGGCTACGCACTGGACACGAAGGACACGGTTGACATTCACACCAACACGGCTAGGGAGTGTCTGCGCGTGCTCGGTCAGCTGCCGAAGCCGGTCGAGGCGGCGACGACGCCGGAACCCACAGAGCCGGATGTTGACCTTTCTGAAAAAGAGTAGCGTCTGACAGTAGCCAGTTCTTCGCGGCCGCGCGTCTGTTTGATGACTTCGTCCCATCCGGTTGACTACAGCCGGTTCTTTCATCGTGAAGCGGTTTCGCTGGCTCGTGCTGGATACGACGTGTCTCTCATTGGGCTTGAGTCCGGTTCGAAGCAGCGGCCGCGCAAAGGTGTCAGTGTGTTTGCGGTTCCCCGGTTGCGCGGAATTGCCAAGAGCCGGACCCTCGCGCTTATCCGACGCCTAGCCGAGGAGCAGGCGGCCGCCGTGTACCATTGCCTTGATCCCTGGACCCTGGAACTCGGCCTTACCATTGCGCGCAGGCATCCCGGAACAAGAATTGTGTATGACTCAACCGAGCTGTATCCAGCGGTGTATGCCGAGCGCGACGACCTTCTTGCGCCGGTTCGCTGGCTTCTGGCTTTGCGCGTCAAATACCTTGAGCGCGAAGCTCTGCGCCGCGCTGATGCGATAATTGAGACCAACGCGACGCGGGCAAGACGCTTCGCCGACCAGGGTCGGGAACCGGTGCTGGTCCCAAACTATCCGGCACTCGACTCGGTTCCAGAGCCAGCAACTCGGCGCAAGCCGTGGTTAGCCTACACCGGGATGGTAACCAGGCACAGGGGATTTGACAAATTGCTCGAGGCATTTGCCAAGGTCGTAGCCGAATTTCCTGACGCGCGGCTCCGGGTTGTCGGTAACTTCGATCCGCACTCTGATATTGAACGCTGGGCCAAGTCGTTTGTGGCTCAGACCGGCATTGCTGGCCAGGTGGAGTTTCTGGGCTGGCTGCCCTACGAACAGATGTTTCTGACAATCCGTGAAAGCTCAGTCGGCATCATCCTGCTTCAGCCTGGCCGGACCAATGACTACACCGGTCAGCCGAACAAGCTATTCGAGTTCATGGCCATGGGCATTCCGGTAGTCGCCAGTGACTTCCCCGAAATTGCGGCGGTCGTGCGGTCGGCCGGATGCGGCTGGCTCGTTGACCCAACCAATGTCAACAAGATTGCCCACGTTCTCCGGGCCGTGCTAGGTAGTCCTGAACGCGCCCAAGCCGCGGGCCGGGCAGGAAGGCAGGCAGTGCTGGAACGGTACAACTGGGCCGAGGCCGAGAAAAACCTGGTCGGCTTGTACCGGTGTCTTATGGCATGAAGCGGGCGACAAAGAACGCTGCGTTCCTCCTCATCGGTGAGGTCGTGACAAGGTTGCTCGGATTTCTGGTTTCAGCCCTGCTTGCCCGGCGTCTGGGAATTGACGGGTTTGGCCAGGTCGGATTTGCCTTCTCGGTGATGTCCTACGGAGTGATTGTGACCAAGTTTGGCCTTCTTACTGTTGGCATCCGCGAGGCCGCGCGCGACCGGACCAGGATTCCGCACCTGGTCAGCAACGTGTTGTCGCTCCGCCTGCTCTTGAGTCTAGCGGCGACCGCCGCAATCGTGTGTTTTGCCCTGCTTGTCCGTAAAGACCAAGGTGTCAGACTACTACTCATCCTTTTCAGTACCGGAGTCGTGGCCCAAACGTTCATGCTTGAATGGCTCTTTACCGGCATTGAGCGGACTGAGTTCGTCGCGCTGGGACACGTCCTTACCAATGCACTGTACTTCGTACTTGTCGCCCTGCTGGTGCGCGGGCCGCATCAGATTCTGCTGGTTCCCTTGGCGCTTGCGGCTGCGACGATTGTGGCCGCACTCGTGCTGGCGGCGCGCTACGCAGCCGAGTTCGGCATGCCGCGACCGGGCTTTGACCGCGACGCCTGGAAACAACTGGCCATGACTTCCTGGCCAGTCGGGGTGGCTTCGGTTCTCACCCAAATCTACGTGAACTTCGGCATCATCGCGCTCGCACTTCTTCGCACCGACAAGGAAGCCGGCCTTTTCACCGCGGCCCAGCGCCTTGTATTTTTCCTCCTGATGCTGGACCGGGTGTTTCAGGCTGTGTTCCTGCCGATGGTCAGCCGGTACTACAAATCGGCTCCGGACCGTCTGCCCGGACTGGTCGGAACCGCGGTGCGTGTAATCATCGTCCTCACCCTGCCATTGTGCATCGGGCTCAGCCTGCTTGCGCGACCGGCCGTGATCGTGGTATTTGGCAACAACTATCTGGAAGCAGCGGTCCCAGTTGTTGTGCTTGTCTGGTTCCTGCCGCTTAGTCTGCTCACAACCCTGGCCGGGTACACGCTGCTTGCATCTGGCCAGGAACGGCGATTCTGCCTGAACACCGGGGTCGGGGTGGCCTTGGCGCTCGCACTGTCAGTGGCGGGCATTGTCGTCTGGGGAGTAACCGCGGCAGCAGTCGCACTGGTCATCGGTGAGGCGTGCATGCTCATCCTAATGGGCCGGGACTTCCTCAGGTTGTGCCGCCCGCAGCTTGACAGACGCATGTTTGTTCCTCTGCTCGGCGGTCTCGGTGTGGCCGCGGTCCTTGTACTCCTGCGCAACTGGAACTGGATGGTTGCGGCCGCGGCCAGCGCTGTAATCTACCTTGCGGTCCTGCTTCTTGGCCGAGGCATTGGCAGAGAGGACTTGGGCCTGGCTGAGCAATGATCGGTCTTCTCGGCACTGACCCTGTTTGGTGCAGTCTGCTGGTGCAGGAAGGTGTTCCCTTCTTAACCAAAGCCCTGGAGCAGTCGGACGGTGCGGCCGTGCTTATCATTGACCGGGTGCCCGAGGGACCTGAGCTTTCAGCGGTCAGACGTTTTGTTGCTTCCGGCGGCAGCGTGCTGGCCTGGGCCGGGATTGGCTCCAGAGTCTGGCCGGAACTGACGACCCGTCGGGTCCGCGCCGGCCACATCTTCCCGGACCAGTCGTCTCTGTTTCGCAACGTGGGCGGTGTTGACCTGGCTGGCTCTTTGCTGGTCCCGACCGGTGCAAACTACGGTCTCTTGCGAGGAGGCAGGCCGGCTGTGTTTGCTGGCAGATTCGGTTCAGGCCACGCGGTTCTGCTGCCATTCGACCCGGCCAAAGTCCTCGCTGGGCGCGGCTCAGCACCACGTGTGTTCTCCACTCGCTTCTCACGGCCGGTGTTCGAGACTGTGGCACGGGTGAGCAGGGGAGAGGTGCGTCGCCTGGTAGCTAATGGACTCAGATTCCTGCTTGGAGCCAGGGGACTGCCTTATGTACGCCTTTCCTATGTCCCTGGAGGCCATGCCAGTGCTTTCTGCTTCCGGGTGGACACTGACTTCTGTTCGTCTCAGGCGATTCACGATGTGGCCGAGGTGGGCAGCAGGCTGGGGCTAACTTTGTCATGGTTTGTCAACACCGGGGCGGCAGAGGGTGAGCTCAGTCGCCTTGTTGCGGGGCCGCTCCGAGAGCATGACATCCAGCTCCACTGTTATCGGCACCGGGTGTATCATGATTATGGGCGCAACCGTGCCGACATTGCAAAGGGAGTTGAACTATTGCAGGCAGCCGGAGTGAGGCCGGTCGGAATCGCCGCACCTTACGGTGATTGGAACGAATCGTGGAACCGGGCCGCGGCCGATGCGGGGTTGCAGTACAGCTCAGAGTTCAGCATCGGTTATGACGACGTACCTTTCCGGCCCGTAGTCAGTGGCAATCCATCAAGCCTGCTCCAGGTGCCGATCCATCCGGTCTGCTTTGGGCGTCTTGTCGCGGCCCGGGCCCGGCCCGAGAGCATTATTGCCTACTTCGAGCAGGTGATAGGAATTCAGGTGACGCGGCTCGAACCCTGCATACTGTACGACCATCCATCCGTATTGGAACGTTTCGCCGACCAGTTTGAAACTGTCGCGGCCTGTGGGCTCAGGGAATGTGGTGTCGGCATCACGATGACCGAATACGCCCGCTGGTGGGTGAAGCGCGAAAAGACCCGGCTTTGGGTCGGTGTCCGCGGCCGCGAGCTTGAGCTTGAAACCGACTTAGACGATGCCGATACGTATCTTGTGGCTTTTCGCGAAGACCAGATGGCTATCGTACCGCTGCGGAACGAGAGAATAGGCCTGGACCGGCTAGAGTGGCGGACACATCCTCTAATGTCGGACAGAACCATTGAGTGGCGCGCACCGGATGCACGCGTGAGGTTACAGGAGATACTCAGACGCCGTTTCCGGCGCTGCTAAGGGAGGAAGTGAAATGAAGGTGATGTTTGGCACGTTCTCAGCCGCAACCATACTGGGAGGAGGAGTGAGGGTTCAGGTCAACTCTCTGGCCCGGGAGCTGCGCAAACTGGATGTTGAGGTGGAGTTGTTCGATCCGTGGAAGGACTACCAGCTCAAGGAGTACAATCTGTTTCACTTGTTCGGCGCCCACGTTGGCACATACCACCTCGGCAGGGCGGTGAAGAGTCTGGGAATGAAGCTGGTATTGAGCCCTGTATTCTACAGTCGGCGGTCAGCGCGGAGCGTGGCATCGTTCGTAGCCGTCTCCAAGCGCCTGCGAAAGCGTGGTGGGTTCTGGACTGAGCACATGTTTTGCAAGGAGTTATGCGACATGGCTGACTTGGTACTGCCCAATACAAGAGCAGAGGCGGACATGATGACCGGCGCTTTCGGGGTGCCAGCAGCAAAGCTCGGGTTGCTCCCAAATGGTGTGGACGAGCGGTTCTATTACGCCAGTCCGGACGAGTTTGTCTCCCGGTATGGGTTGAGGGACTTCATCCTATATACCGGTCACATTGGCTGGGGACGCAAGAACGTTCTCGCCCTGTTGAACGCCGTCCGGGGAATTGACCGGCCGCTCGTACTCATCGGCGGGGTCATTCACAACGATTACGGTCGGCGTTGCCTTGAGCTCGTTCGCGAGCTACCTGGTGCCATCCATATACCTGCGCTGCCGGCCGACTCGACCATTCTTGCCTCAGCCTATGCGGCCTGCGACACGGTGGTGCTGCCGTCTTTCTACGAGACCCCAGGTCTTTCCGCACTGGAGGCTGGGTTGGCTGGTGCAAAGGTCTGCATCACGAAGCACGGCGGAACAACCGAGTACTTCGGAGAACACGCAACGTACTTGGAACCATCGTCGGTGGAGTCAATAAGGCAGGCTCTTGTCGAATCAATCGCAAAGCCGAAGACAGAAGCTCTACGTGAGCTGATACGACAACGTTTCCTGTGGGGAGAGGCCGCCAAGGTCCTCGCAGCCGCCTACAAGAGACTGACAGCAGAGCAGGCCTAGCCCCTGCTCCGCTGTCAGTTTACATAATGCACCTTATCAGAACTAGGCTCTGGCTAGAACTTGAACCAGCTCGCGGCCAGCCCGCCTAGTATCGGCATCTTCCAGTACTTGCCACTTGCGGCATTGATGATCCCCATAATCGCCATCACCAACCAGTAGATATACACAGCCGCAAGCACCAACCAGCCGAGGAACGGTATCCAGCCGACTATCCAAACCGCGACCATTAGGA
>JBDRUN010000116.1 GCA_039801365.1 candidate division WOR-3 bacterium | reverse complement strand
TTGCGCCGGCGTAGCAGCCCCTGTTCCCGGTAGATGCGGTCAAACGCACCGTGGCTGCAGCCCGGAGCATAATCCCGCACCAGCTGCCGGCTGCCAAACCGCTTCAGCTTCCACCTAAGGCGTACCACCTTCCTCTCGACCCGAGCAGAAGTCTTGCGGGGAATATGATGGGAGGCCCGGCTCCTGTCCTCCAACCCGTCGATTCTGGACTCCCTGTAGCGGCGCAGCCATTTACGGACCGTGTTGCGGGAGACACCGTAGTAGCGGGCGGTCGGCTTGATGCCCTCTTTCAGAGCCAGCAGCACCATGCTATGGCGAATCTCGTACTTCACGGTCTGGTCTTTACCTTTGGCCACGATGTAGTAGTAGGAGGCTATGGGAGGCATCGGTTCCACCTTTCTGGCGCTTGCGTATCGCCACAAGCATAACCAGAACGGTTGGAAACTCGATGCCTTTCTTTCAGCTTCGCCTCCTGCAGCAACGTTTTCACGCTTCCTCGCAACGCAAGCCAGTCTCTTGGTGTAATGTCCCCGGACTTTGCGGCCGCCCTCAAAGGGTCACCATGTACCTGGGCTAGAGCCAGGGCTACTAGACCTCGCGCCGTCCCTCGAACGCACGGGAAATTGTCTCACCGTCCGCCAGTTCTAGGTCCGAGCCGACGGGAAGGCCACGTGCGATACGCGTGACCAGCAATCCAGGCCGATGTAGCAATCGGGCAAGGTAAACTGCGGTGGCCTCGCCTTCGGTCGTCGGATTTGTGGCGATGATAACCTCTGCGACCTTTTCAGATTCTATGCGGTTTAGAAGTTCGCTAATTTTTAGGTCTTCTGGGCCGATATCGTCAATAGGGGATAGTGCGCCACCGAGTACGTGGTACACGCCTTGGAAAAGACCGGACTGTTCCAGGGTCAGGACATCGCCTGGTGTCTCGACGACGCAGACGAGAGTATGGTTACGGCTCGGGTCCGAGCAAACTTCGCAGAGGTCGGCTTCGGTAAGGTTGAAGCACCGCGAACAGGGGTGTAGCTTGGTGCGGGCCTCGGTCAGGGCGTACACAAGCTCATCAACCTGTCTGCTTCGGTCACGTAACAGATGCAGGGCGATGCGCTGGGCAGTCTTCCGGCCAATGCCGGGCAGGCCGATGAGTGCTTCTATCAGCCTTTCAAGCGACTGTTTCATCTGTGTCGTGATATTCTCTCAAGCGGACCGAACACCCGAGAAATGCGTTCGATTTCCGGGCTGCTGTCGTTGGTTCCCTTTGATGGGACAATGGTAACCTTGGTAGGTTGGCCCAAGACTGAGCTGAGTACTGACTCCAGGAGGCTAATATCGTTCTGCAGTTTATCCCAGGCTGTTCTGTTTGTCTCCGGGCAGGAGATGGTGAAGGTGTTGTTCTTATGGGACTCGGCTTTGCACAGGTGAAGGAAAGTGGCGAGGTATGGCTTATGGCCCTTTATTCTTAGGATGAAATCCTCCCACACTGAGTCGAGGGGACGACTCGGGTCATCCGTTTTCGAATGCCGGGTCGCAACCTCTTGCTTTTTCGTTCTGGACGAAGCGGCGTCCGGAGGCCTTAGGGCCGCAGTCGTCTTTCTAGTCTGGGCGGTTTCTGCGTCAACCGAAGTCCCGGTTGCAATTTGCGTGCCGGCAGGTTCGGGCCCGAGCAGAGCAGACAGTTCCAGGGTCAGGCATTCAAGGTGGACGCGGGGTATCTGGGAGTGCTTGGCTGATTCTTCGCTTCTGAGGACTGTCTCCAGCGCTTTCACGAGTCGAATGGAGCCCGCTGCCTTGGCTTGTTCCGCTAGCCGGCCTATTTCCTCTTGGGATGTTCCGAGATATCGGGTCTCGCTGCTGACAATGAGGACTAAGAGGTTACGCAAGTGGCAGACCAAGCCGGAGTAGAATTCGAACAGGTCGTGTCCTTCCTCAACGATTCTGGCGACCAACCGGAGTGCGTCGGTTGAGCTGCCAGCAAGCAAGGAATCGAGAAACTCGAAGAAGAGTTCGGCCGGGACAAGTCCGAGGAGTTCCTCGACATCGGAAAGCTCTATGCCGCCGGGCTGATAAGTGGCGAGTTGCTCGAGGATGCTTTCGCCATCGCGAATTGCCCCGTCAGCGCGGCGGGCTACGGCGAGTAGAGCCGACTCGGCTATCTTGATGTTTTCCTGTTCAGCCAGCCAGCGCAGGCGGGTTGCGACTTCTTCAGGACTGGCTTTTCTGAAGTCGAAACGCTGGCACCGCGAAATGATTGTTGCCGGTACTTCGTGCGCCGCGGTGGTTGCAAAGATGAACTTGGCATGGGCCGGCGGCTCTTCCAGGGTTTTCAGAAGAGCATTGAATGCCTGAGATGTTAGCATGTGAACTTCGTCAATGATGTAGACCTTGTAGCGTAGGCTGGTGGGGGCATACTTTATGTTCTCGCGTAGCTCGCGGACTTGGTCGATTCCGCGGTTTGAGGCACCATCAATTTCAAGGACGTCAATGTTACGCGAACCGGAGATTTCGACGCAGGCAGAGCAGCGGTTACAGGGTGTTGGGGTCGGTTGCTCGAAGGAAAGACAGTTTAGGCTCTTGGCAAGAATTCGAGCGGTTGTAGTTTTACCGACGCCGCGTGGGCCAGCGAACAAGTAGGCGTTGGCGAGCCGGCGGTGTTCGAGCGCCTTGATCAAGACGCGCTTGACATGGTTCTGAACTAGGAGTTCATCAAATGTCTGCGGCCGATACTTGAGGGTGAGGACTTTACCAGACATTTAGGGGATGGAGGCTAGGCCTATTTGGGTCAAGTTTGTCCGCGTTCCGGGACTCCAGGAAAACGATCCTACCAGGCGTACGTGTTCGTCTGTGTGCTTCTGAAACCGAAGTACAGGAGAACCCGGTCGTGCAGCATATTCGCACTGACGGAGAGAGGGACGGAAACGGCCGGACTCCAGCCAGGCTGGCTCGCGACTGAACGCAGACTCGCGTACCGTTGCTACCTTCCGGTCCTGGCGGGATTTGCGGCAGCCTTCATCGTGAGACCCGACCTTCATCGTCCGGCGTACCTCCGACCTTGTTCGCTCCGTGCAGAACTCATGATGCTCGTTCGACCCCGCATTGGCGGGTTTCGGGTTACAGGGGACCGCCGACCCCCCGTCTAGCACGACCGGGTGCTCGCGTATCAGCGTGTAAGCCTGGCTGGTTCTACGAACAAGTTCTGGGTTTCGACCTCACTCGACAGTACGCCAGAAGCGGCTAATCGGGCGGAAAGTGCAGCAACTGCTGGTCTGTTGATTTCGACCAGTCGCTGCATTTCGGGCAAACGGCAGGTCTGGCAGAATTCCTTGCAGTAGGGAAAGTACTTGCCAAGCACCATCTTGGCTTTATCCACGTTGCCTTCTGTCAGGGCGACGGCGGCATCGGTCGCTATCTTAAGGCGTGAAAGAAGCACTTTGTCGGATTTTGCATAGAAGCCGGGAGTGAATCCGACCGCAGCACCGGGGAATGGCGCCGAAACATATCGTGCTAGTACGCCAGGTTGCAGAGTACGGAACGCGACTGTATCAAGTGCACAGAGTACCGGTTCCAGAAGCCAGGCAGCATCGATCGAGCCAGTGACGAGTTGTTCTACCAGTGTGGAGAGCGGTACCTCGATAGCTGTGATGTCCTGGGGCCGGATGTTTATGTTTGCCAACATGGGTCTGACGTAGTCGCGCAACTGGGGTGGATAACCTAACCTTTTTTTTCTCAGATCGGCTAAAGTTGTGAGTTTAGACTTGGCTGGTACGACAATGGCATCCACCGGCAGGGTCTGTCTGAACTCTTGGGACATGAATACTTTGAGGCTTTCGCCGCTGTAGGCTATCCGCTTTAGAACTGTACTCCACGGAAATATTCCGACGTCGCTCTTGCCTGCGAACAGGTCGGCCAGGGCCTGGTCTGGATCAGAGTACCAAACTAATTCAGGCGTTATCCGGTTGTTGATGAACAGTGATTCTTCGATGCCGACGAGTATCGGTAAGGAGCTGGTCGTGCTGTCGCAGGCAAACCGAACGAGCCTAGGCCGGTTTGCCTGGATTTGGGGGTACACAATAACCGCGATCAGGGCCAAGGCCAGAACCACGATGATAAGATTAAGCAGTTTAGTCATGCAGTTGACTCCACGAAGCTACTGACTGAGTTCCTTGTATTTCTTGTAAGCTTCCTCGGCCTTCTTCTTCTGGCCGGTTTCTCGGTAGCAGTGTACGAGGTTCTGATAAGCTTCAGCGTTAAGTGGGTTCAGGTTGATAACGAGTGTAAGGTTTGCAATTGCGGAGCTAAGTTTCGCCATCGCTGCATCCTTCTGCTTTGCTTCAAGCAGCGAAAGTCCGATGCCAGTCTGGGTGACGCCAAGCAGAAGGTAGATGTTCTCGAGTGCTTTTGGTGCTTCAAGACTGAGGAAAATGTCGCTTATGTCGCTGGGGGTTACGGGCAGGGGCTGGGGCTTGTTGCGGAGGAGTGGGAAATAAAGCCAGGCATAGCCCGCACCCCGATATCCTTTACTTTGAAGGATGCTATCAATCGAGGCGACGGTCGGCAGGTCAAGGGGGAGACTTCCTTCTTTGACCGCGTCTGCGGTAATGAGCGCCGTAAGCTTGTTCTGCCATTCGGCGGGCAATGACCTCAAGGGAGCGACCGCGCCTTCGACCACCTTTTGGAAGGTAATTGAAGCCAGAGTGTCGTTCTGGCCCTGGTACTGGGCAATTCCCAAGTTGAACATCGCGGCAAAATCGGACGGGTCATAGGCTAAGGCTTTGGTGAACAGCCGCTCGGCTTCGGCACGGAACCGGGTTGAAGCGTCACCCTTGGTTTCGGCTGACGCCCGGAGCATCGCGGAGCCGGCACGCGACGATGACACGTTGAGGTTGTTGGCAGCGTAGAAGAGCTGGGATGCAATCTGCGCAAGTTCGGAAAGTTGCTTCGCTGCGCCCAAGTCTTTCTCGATGTAGCGCTTCAGATCCTCCTGATTGGCCGCGCGACTTTTCTCGACTAGCGTCCAGGCGACTTCGTTCAGGCGTGTCGTATCCGAAATCTTCAGGCGGTCGGCGATGGACTTGCGGCCAGCCTCGTATCGTTTCTCGTAAATTCTGATTGCCTGTTGATAGTAGTAGGCGCAGGAGTCCCAGCGTGTCTGTCTGAACTCGGCCGGCCACAGGGTGTCGGGTTTCTCCAAGAAGTACAGGCCGACTAAACTCAGTCCTTCGGGATTCTCAGCGTCAAGCTTGAGCATTTGCCGAGCGGTTGCGAGCATGTCCTCATACCGACCCATGGCGCTATATGAGTTCGCGACTAGGGCGTAGGCCCCGGATTTTCCCGGGTCAACCTTGATTGCGTCCAGGGCAAAGGTGAGACTTGAGTCGTAACTCGTCCGCGCGTATGCCTGGCGTGCCGTGGTTATCAAAGATGTCCAGGCCCAGTACTTCCGCTGCTCGTCCTGTCCCAGGAATCGGCTGATGGCAGTGTCATACTCCAGTGCCTGATGCAGATGGTTGGCGGCAGATGTGTAGTCTTTCAGTTGTGCTTCGCTCAGACCTAGCCAGACATGAATCTCCGCAAGTTTGACGTTGTCAACCTGGCTGCCGTACGAGTCGAGGGCGTTCCTGAACTGTTCCCTGGCGCGGTCAAACCGGCCGCCTTGGTAGTGAATCCGACCGCCGCGCAGGTAGGCGTCGAGCGGTATATTCTGCGCAGCTGCCGCGTTGAAGCTGAAAACAGCAGCAGCCAGCGTGAGCGAACGGGAAAAAGACATTAGTCCTCCTTTGGGACCTACGGAATCATAACTATTCTGAGGTAACTGTCAACAACAGGGGCCGGCTCGAGAATCGACACAGAGCGACGGCTACAGGCTGATCGTGCCTGGCAGGACAAGAGGGTTGGCTCCACCTGCCGGGTGCTGTCGTTCTGAGCGACGGCGGAACGCCGGAGCGAAGAACCGCGCCTGAGAGACCATTCGACTCGCTTCGTTCGCTCAGGGTGACACAATGATCTATATCGGTTCTTGGGGCCGGTCGAGTCGAGTGATGAGTCGGACACTAGTATGAGGTCTACGGTGGGCCGGAGTTCCAGAACGCGATTTCGGATACCGGTTTGCGTTTGGGTTCGTACTGCGCCTTATCAGTTTCCGGGTAGCCAACTGCAATCAGGCATACAGGCT
>JBDRUN010000115.1 GCA_039801365.1 candidate division WOR-3 bacterium | reverse complement strand
ACGGGCTGATGTTTGTGGCCCTGGTGATGGCCTGGGTGCGGTCGCATGGGATACAGACCGAGGTGAGCTGGCAGCTAGAGCTATTCCAGTTGGCCAGGTTCTGGACCCACCCGCAGTCTCCGTCCGCTACGACGATGAAACAATGGATCCGGCGCTCGGTCTGCACCCGGTATCGGCTCATCACTGGCATTACGCTAATAGAACGACAAGACGACCGAAAGACCGAGCACCGCAATGGTGTCCTCGCGTCTGGACGAATTTTCCCATATTCAAGCCTACAGCGATGTTAGTCACGTGACCGGCAAGGGGAAATGCAGCCGTAAGAGACGCCTGTTCTGGAACTGAAGCTACGCAAAGCCTTCTGTCATCTTCCACAGGTTGGGTAGACCTGACGTTCGGTACAAGAGGTCAAAACCCGGTTTGGCCGGGACACTGAGGTGTGACGCGCCCCATGTAGCTAGCTCCAGCCCCAATGTCATAGGAGCTACCGATAGCTAAACCGCGGTCGAAGGCGCGAAGATTCAAGTCAACGAATCCTGGTTTCACCTGAAGCCGAATGATATCACGGAACACTGACCGAGGAAACTCAAGAAGCCGTGACACAGCGCCGAGCATGACAACGTTCTGAACCCGCGGATCGCCAATTTCTCGCGCAGCCTCGAATGCCGACACCACCAACCGTCGCGGGGCGCGGGCCATGATGCGTTCGTCTAACAGAGCATCGGTCGGACGCTCAACCAGACCTAGCAACACCGGAAGTGGGTCTATCCGGTGTGGGTCGTACACTAGCCAGCCGTTCCCGGCCAAAAAGTGAACGTGACGCAGCGCCTCAAGCTTCTCAAAAGCAACAACAAGGTCCGCACTTCCCTCCTCAACCAACGGCGAGTACACCTTCGGCGCGTACCGAACGTGAGTCGTTACACTTCCGCCCCGCTGCGCCATGCCGTGCACCTCACTCTTCTTGACGTCGAGACCCGCGGCCAGCGCAATGTTCCCAATAAGGTCGGAAAAGAGCAGTACGCCCTGGCCGCCCACGCCGCAGACAATGATGTTCATTCAATCGCCCCCTGAGGACACACGTCGGCACACATTCCGCACCCGGCGCACAGGTCCTCAAGAACCATCGTCTTCTCGCCCACCATGGTCAGCGCTGGACAGCCCAGACCCAAACAGGTCTTACACCCCGTACATTTTTCGGTATTCACCTTCCTCGGCTTCTCACGCAGTCGCACAAGAAGCGCGCAAGGCCGACGGGAGATGACAACCGCCGGTCCCGGCTGCTTCAGAAGTTCTCTGATCAAACGTCGGGTTTCCTTGACTCGGTACGGGTCCACAGCAACAACTCGCTCGATTCCACACGCTCGAGCTAACGCGGCAATATCCACAGCAACGGTCTCTTCGCCTGACAGTGTCCGACCTGTACCCGGGTGATCCTGATGTCCTGTCATGCCCGTGGTCCTATTATCGGCAATGACGACGACCACATCCGACTTGTTGTACACGACGTTTAGCAGTCCGGTGATTCCAGAATGAAAGAATGTCGAATCGCCAATGACCGCAACTCTTCTTCTCGGGTCGTTCCGGCCGAGTGCCTTGTCGCAGCCGTGGGCGAATGTTATCGAAGCGCCCATGTCAATGCATGTATCCATGCTATTGTGAGGTGGCAAAGCCCCTAGCGTATAGCAGCCTATGTCACCGCCGATAATCACCCTCTGTTTCTGCAAGGCGTAGAAGAGGCCGGTATGCGGGCAGCCTGGACACAGAGCTGGCGGCCGACTCGGCAGGTCTGGTTCGGGCTCAATAGCCTTGTCCGGCGACAACTGTCGGGTCCCTGCGACCGTACCCAAGAGACCATTTCCATCGTTTGGCTGTCGGCTGTTAACTGCCTGTGCGGAAGTTGAAATTTCCCCTGACCCCTCTCTTGGTTCCTGGCGTCGGGTGCTCGGCCTGCCGAGCGCCAGCCGGACCACCCGCGGATTCAACTCACCCCATCTGGGCAGCTTGTCCTTGCCGGTCGCTTCAATACCAAGGCTCCGCACATGCAGTTCAAGAAATGGGTCGACTTCTTCAACGACTATGACTTGGTCAACGCCAGCCGCGAACTTCCGCACTAGGCTGGCCGGAAACGGATTTACCATGCCGAGTTTGAGATACGAAACCTCAGGAAATACCTCGCGACAGTAGTGGTACGCCACCCCATCGCAGATAATCCCGATCCTGCGTTCGCCCTGCTCGACCCGGTTCGCCGAGGTTCTTTCGGAGTAGGCACGCAACCGATCCAACCGATGTTCGAGGTCAACGTGTCGGATTCGGGCGTGCACGGGCAAAAGAACGGTCTTGGACACCTGTTTCTCGTACCCCTTGACTGGCCGCTCGGCCCGCTCGCCAATGGTCACAATCGAACTCGAGTGAGCGACCCGGGTCGTGATGCGTATCAGCACCGGTACATCGTACTCCTCCGAGACCTCAAAAGCTAGGCGGGTGAAGTCCTTCGCCTCCTGACTGTCCGCGGGACAAAACATCGGGATTTTGGCCGCGAGCGCATAGAACCGGTTATCCTGTTCGTTCTGCGACGAGTGGAGTCCTGGATCGTCAGCAGTTACAATGACAAGTCCTCCCCTAGCTCCAATGTGGGCTGCCGAAAACAGAGGGTCCGCCGCCACATTCAATCCAACATGCTTCATCGCCGCCAGAGCCCGTGCTCCGCTGATTGAGGCACCCAGCGCTACCTCGAGCGCAACCTTCTCGTTTGTTGACCATTCGCAGTACACGTCGCTGAATCCAGCGAGCGTTTCCAGTATCTCGGTGGAGGGTGTACCCGGATATGCCGCAGCGACATGGCAGCCAGCCTCCCACGCGCCCCGCGCTATCGCCTCATCGCCTGAAAGCAGTTTCCTGTTCATACAGTTTGACTGGCTCTTTCCCGCTGAGTGCAGTCAGTAGCCGCTCAGCCAGCGCACGCATCTCCTCTTCACCCGGAAACACAAATATCCGTGGGCTAAGAAACCGTATCCAACCGCGAAGCGCCGCCACCAGGCGCTTCGACTTGACCAACCCGCCGGTCAGGACTATTCCGTCGAGTTCACCCCGACAAACGACCGTGTAGGCTCCAATCCACTTGGCAATTTGGTAAACGAGCGCATCGTACACAATACACGCAAAGCGATTGCGCTTGACAACGAGCGCCTCAAGCTGCCGCACATCCTCGGTTCCGAAATAGGATACCAACCCACCCCGGCGCTGAACCAAGTCAAGAACATCGCGCTCTGAGTACCGGCCGGAGAAACAGAGGCGGATAAGTCCGGACAATGGCAAGGTGCCGGCTCGCTGAGGCGAAAAAGGACCGTCGTCATTGGCATTGGTCGCGTCAACCTGCCGACCGCGAACATGCGCGGCAACGGTAATACCAGTACCTAGGTGGGCTACAACGAAACTGCAGCGATTGTAAGGTTTGCCGATCTTGCGGGCCGCAGCAGTTGCAACTGTCCGGCAGGAAAGAGCATGCGACAGTGCGACGCGATTGATGCCCTTCAGGCCAGTGACGCGCGCCACATCCCAGAACTCGTCAGTTGATTCTGGGTCCACGAAATATGCCTCAACACCGAGCTCTTCAGCCAGCTCGTGAGCTACAAGCGGACCCAGTAGCGACGGATGAATGGTCTGTACCTTGCCCTGTCGAATGTCGGCAATGACACGGGCCGTGACTCGGTAAACTCCGCCGGAAACCGGCTGTAACGGCCCTCCCCGGGTAACAATCGCTTCGACCGCTTGCGCGTCAAATCGGTGCTGGTTCAGAACATCAAGTACCGCCTGCTTGCGAAGGCGATACTGATCAAGCACCATCTTGTACTTGGCAAGTTCAACCGCAGGGTGTTCAACATTCTCGGCAAAGACTTGGCGGCGGTCACGAAAAACTGCCACCTTGGTCGAACCTCCGCCAGGGTTAATAGCCAGGATGACCACTCACAGGAGTGTACCATCTGCAAAGGGATTGTCAAGAATAGCACCTCTTGGGGAAGCAAGATAGCGCGCGATCGCCGCGTCGTACCGACTCGTAATCTCGAATGTCCGCGCTGCCAGTTCGTGCCTCATCTCGGCGCTGATCGCACCGTGCTCGTCGAGCTCGGCGACCAGCCTTGGGTAGTACGAGGGGTCCGGTACCACGGTAACGTAGGCGTAGTTCTTGGCCCCAGCCCGCAACAACGTCACGCCGCCGATGTCAATCAGCTCCACGAGTTCGTTGTGGTCTGCACCGCGGGCGAGACCGGCCTCGAACGGGTACAGGTTACACACGACTATGTCAATCGGCTCTATCGTCGGGTCACGTCGTGTGGTCAGGATACCGCCAGCAATTCTGGGATGAAGGGTCTTAACCCGACCGCCGAGAATCTCGGCCGAGCCTGTGTATTCGGCGATGTCAGTAACCGGAACACCAGCCTCACGGATAGTGTCCGCGGTCTTTGCGGTTGAAAGCAGCCTGAAATTGTGTCTATGTAGAGCCTTTGCAAGCTCAACCACCCCGGTCTTGTCCCAAACCGAGATGAGCGCGTTTCTGGCCATACCTAGGCGCCGTATTTCGCAAGCCTGAGGCTGTGAGCAAGCAGAACTGTCATGAGCTCACGTGACCGGAGCCGACCCAGACTGCCCTGATTGCAGGCCCGTTCGCTGAATCCGCCAGACAGTATCTGTGGCCTTGCGTACTTGGACCAAATAAGGACCGGTACCGGATGCCAAGAATGACCCTTGAGAACGGCCGGAGTCGAATGGTCGCCGGTGATGCACAGAACATCGAAACCGATTGAGACAAGCCGGGGCACGATCTCCTCGTCGAACCGCTCGAGGAGTTCGACTTTGGCGTCGAAGTCACCATCCTCGCCCGCC
The DNA here is from genome assembly GCA_039801365.1 of candidate division WOR-3 bacterium. NCBI lineage: Bacteria > Pseudomonadati > Caldifarciminota > Caldifarciminota bacterium. The sequence goes on along the minus strand of JBDRUN010000115.1, from coordinate 1,292 downwards.
ATATCAGTTTCCTTGAAATGAAGGTAGTAAAAGTCATAGTCCTGAGCATGCCGCGAAAGAACCGCAACCTCGTCATCCCAGGTGCCCCTTGAATCAAGTACTTCCATACCAACCAACCGAGCCAGCCCGCGGTACATCGGGTAAACCGCAACGCACGCGGCATTCAGCCGGTACCGTTCGAGAAACGTCGGAATAGCAGGAATGCTCGCAAGTCCGCGTAGGAGCACCCAGTTCGCCAAAGGTTCACTTGCCAATACCTCAGCACACTTCGCGACAAACGCATTGACTATCCTGGCCGACTTGTCCGCCTCAGGTTTGAGCGGTCTGACATCAACTGGTGGAAGACCATCATGCCCGGGGTCAGAATCTGTCAACCCGTCAGCCAGGCCCTCGCCGCGAAAGACAACAGCAAACCGGTGCTCCTTGCCCGGTTTCACAATCACTTCAACGCCCTCAATCTTGCCAACTTGGTCCGCGAGTCTAGCGCACAGCTTCGCACTTGACTCGGTCGAAATCCGACCAGCTCTGCGGTCTTTGATCTTGCCGTCCGGGCCTACGTAGGCAAAATTGGCCCGGCAGCACAAGTCACCGCGCCTGACATCAAGCCCAACCCCAAGTGCCTCGAGTACCCCGCGGCCAACCTGGTATTTGACCGGATCGTACCCAAACAGCGCCAAGTGTGCAGGTCCGGACCCTGGCGTGACGCCTGGCTCGACCGGAACCAGTAGGCCTAAAGCAGACTGCTTGGCCAGCCGGTCGAGGTTGGGAATCGCTGCCGCTTCGAGTTCGGTCTTGTCCTCTTGCGGCAGTCCACCTAGGCCGTCTAAGACCACAAGTAGTATCCGACTTGTTCCCTTGGTGGCCAGTTGTTCAACAAGTTCCATGCTAGCTATGGTAAGTTCCGAGGCAACTTTGTGAAGAATCGACGCGATTCTGGTTCAGGGCGCTGGCCATCAATCGACGACTACTCTAACCTCGACTTCGAAACGCCTACCGTCCATTATCCCGCGGAACGCAAGCACATGTTCGCCTTCGGGCATCTGGGCACCACCAGCTTTCCAACCGGTGGACAGATACGTCTCACCGGCGGCTTTGGGTCCGGGCGCGAGCGGATCCTCCATTGTTCCCAAACCGGGAAACGTAATCAAGAGCGAAGTCAACGTCAGGGGGCCGGCCAAGGCACATCGTGACCCCCTGCCTGACGCTTGCGCGTTTCATATGATACCCGTAGCGCCAGCAACTCGTCAAGGTCGAGCGCAGGCAACAGGAGAACACCCTGGTCTACCTGCGGC
>JBDRUN010000114.1 GCA_039801365.1 candidate division WOR-3 bacterium | reverse complement strand
ACAAGTCTCTCGCCGGCGTAGTCCTGATGTGCATTCTGCCATGGCCGTTGCGCATGGCAGAATGCACATCAGGACTACGCCGGCGAGAGACTTGTGCATACTCCTTCGGTCTGGTGCCCGGTAGATGCGACTCATGCAGGCGGCGTTGCTGGCTCGCCATGGCTACACCGCTGCACTCGCAGCACAACACCGGCACTTGCCTCGTCTCTACCGCTACGGCTCAACTATACCCCCCCCCGCCTGGAATGTCAAGGCCGCGTGCCTTGCCCCATACGCTGTAACCAACTTAGCTTCAACCCGTTACGGTCTTCACTGCTTGGCAGTGGCCACCAGTCACTCAAGGGTGTCCCAGGTTCACTTCCATCTCGGCACTCCGCACCTCGGGTCTTGAAGTCCGGCCGAGAAACCGTCGCCGGCCGTCTCCGTCAGGGACTTTCCGTCAGAGACTGTCCCTGACTTCGCGCTCACAGAGGAGCGCACGTACAACATCGTCGCTTCCGCGAAGATGTCTTCGCATGTTCCCCGGGCGAGATTCTTCGGAGGACCTCAGAATGACATCCGTCAGGGACTGCCGGCGCAGCACATGTCTCTCGCGCCCTCAAGGCTCTGCCTTCAATATCCGTGCTCATCTGTGTTCATCTGTGGTTGCCCACTCCGGGCGCTGCGGTTTGTCTGCTTCGGTTCCGGGGAGCTGAGCGTGCTTGACTTGGCCGCGTCCGATTCTAGAATGACGCCTCGTGCTTCCTTCAACCCTGAACGTGGCCGGCTGTATTCAGTGCGGCCGGTGCTCGGGCGGTTGCCCGGTTTCGGTCAAGTCCGCGCTGAACGTGCGGCGCCTGGTGTACGCCGCGCTCGAACAGACGCTCAAGACATCCGACCTGTCCGCCCTAGGAGTCTGGGAATGCACTGCCTGTACAACCTGCAACCTACGCTGCCCAAAGAACGTGAAGCCGGCCGACCTCGTGGTCGAGCTCCGGTCCCGGCTTGTCGAGGGCGGCCGAATGGCAACTGCGGTTCAGGCCGCGCTGGAAAGTACCTTTCTCCAGGGCAACCCGTGGTCACGCGCACGGGAGAAGCGGCTCGAATGGGCCAAGGACCTTGGCGTCAAAGTCCTTGCCCCGGGCGCCGCGGCCGACACCCTGTTGTTCGTGTGCTGCACGAACTCCTACGACGAGCGCTGCCGGAAAACCGCCCAGGCCCTGGTAAGACTGCTCAAGGCCGCCGAGGTGGACTTCGGAATCCTGGGCGAGGAAGAAACCTGCTGCTCAAGCGAGCAGAAGCGGCTCGGCGAGGAGGGTCTGTTCGAGGAGCTTTCCAAGTCCAATGTCGAGCTTCTCAACTCTCGCCGGGTGAACCGCGTCGTTACCCTCTCCCCTCACTGCTTCAACTCGTTCAAGAACGACTACAAGGGCGTCAAGGCTCCGGTCCTGCACTACACCCAGTTCCTGGCCGAGCTCCTGGAGAGCGGCAAGCTGAAACACGGCCGGCTCGACCAGGCAGTGACCTATCACGACCCATGCTTCCTCGGCAAGCAGAACAAGGTATACGATGAGCCGCGCAGACTCCTGGACGCCGCTGCCGGCACACGCTTCGTCGAGTACGACCGCAACCGCGAGACCAGCCTGTGCTGCGAGGGTGGCGGCGGCCGGATGTGGGCCGAGTCCGAAAGCAAGGGCCGGCTCGCCGAGGTGCGGGTCAGCGACGCACTCGAAATGAACGCCAGGGTCATCGCCACCGCCTGTCCGTTCTGCACGCTCACGTTCGAAGACGCGGTCAAGACGACCAACTCCGAGGACAAGGTACGCATCGCGGACATCGCCGAGATTCTCGCCGAAGGCATCTGACCCGCAACCCGGGCAAATGACCGGGAATGAACCCGACGCCTCCCTGCCGGTGCCGATCGACTACCGTGTCGTGAGATGGCAATGACCCGCCGATCCACCACGGTCGCGGTCCTAATACTCGCGGTTGTCCTGCTCGCGGTCGGCGTCGCTGGACTGTTTTCGTTGCGCTCCGGTCTGCCTGCGCCTGAGGAGATCGCCGCTTTCCAGGCCCCGGCTTCGACCCGTGTGCTTGACTGCAAGGACCGGCTTATCGCCGAATTTTTTGAAGAACGACGTCGGCCGGTGCCGCTTGATTCGATTCCTGCATGTCTGAGAGACGCAGTCGTTGCAGTCGAGGACCGACGTTTCTATTCCCACTGGGGCATTGACCTTGTCCGCATTCCCGGGATCATCTGGAGCTTCATTCGCAATCGAGGACAAGTCCGAGGAACCTCGACCATCACCCAGCAACTGGCCCGTTCGATGTTTCTCACCTATCGCCGCAGTCTTGACCGTAAGCTGAAGGAAATGTTGCTTGCGGTCGAACTTGAGCGCCACTACTCGAAGCAGGAAATCCTCGAAATGTACCTGAATCAGATATGGTTCGGCGGCTCCATCTATGGGGTCCAGGCCGCGGCCGAGCGGTACTTCGGCAAACCAGTATCCCGCCTTACCCTTGCCGAATGCACGACTCTTGCCGCGATGCTGGCCAATCCAACTGCTTATTCGCCTTACCAACACCCAGACCGCCTGATTGCGCGACGGAATTTCTTTCTCGGCAGACTTCGAGACGCTCATCGCATCACCGAAGAGCAGTTCAAGGCAGCTCGAGCCGAACCGTTGGTACTCAGGCCTGGACCTGAAAACCTGAACGAAGCACCTTACTTCGTCGAGGAAATCAGACGTGACCTTATCGGCCGGTACGGTCCGGATTTTGTGTACCGATCCGGCTCCACGGTCTTTACCACGCTCGACCTGGATTTGCAGCGCGCAGCCAACAAGGCAGTTGAGGAATGGACTGCACGATTGGAAAAGGACTACAATCTGCGTCATCCCAAGACCTGGTACGACTCGGCGCGCGCGGTTGACTCGCTTATCGGTCCGCCTGACTATCTGCAAGCCGCACTGGTGTGTCTCGACGCACGCGACGGCTCGGTCCGCGCAATGGTCGGCGGCCGCAACTTCGCTCACAGCGAGTACAACCGCGCGACCCAGGCTAAACGCCAGGTCGGCTCCGCATTCAAGCCCTTTGTCTATGTCGCCGCGGTTGACAATGGCCTGACTGCAGCCGACATCATTGCGGATTCAGCTATCGAGCTACGCATCCCAGGTCAGCCTCCGTACCGACCCAGGAACTACGATGGCAAGTTCCTCGGGCCGATAACGGTCCGACGCGCGCTTGCCCTGTCCCGCAACCTAGTCGCCGTCAGGGTCATCGAACGCATCGGACCTGAGCTTGCGGCCCGTTACGCCAACCTGATGGGCGTAAACGAGAAACTCATGCCGGTTTACTCACTTGCCCTGGGCTCAGTCGAGATACCGCTTATTGACATGACTGCAGCCTTCGCGACACTGGCCAATGGCGGCACCAGGGTCAAGCCGAAGATGGTGCGGAGCATCCGGAACAAAAACGGCCTCCTCCTTGAAGAGAACCTGCCCCAGACTCAGCCGGTCCTTGACCCAAAGACCGCCTACATTGTGACAAACATGCTTCAGAGCGTGGTTGACGAGGGTACGGCGACGGTCATCCGTAGCCTCGGCTTCACCGGTCCGGCAGCGGGCAAGACCGGCACGACCGACGACTATACTGACGCCTCCTACATCGGATACACGCCAACGCTTTCAACCGGAGTATGGGTCGGATACGACAAGAAGAAAACAATATTCCGGGGCGCAACCGGAGGCACCGTGGCCGCGCCGATCTGGGCCGAGTTCATGAAGCAGGTCCCCGCCGACTCCGGGCCACAGAGCTTTGCTGTTCCGGACAGCATCGTGACCGCGCCCATCTGTGAGCAATCAGGTAAGCTAGCCAGTCCACTCTGCCCAAGGGTGCGCTACGAAGTGTTTATTACCGGTACCGAACCAACCGCTCCATGCCCGCTCCACTCGCCGGCTAGACACGCTCCCAAACCTGATTCCTTCAAGCCTGCTCCGGGCCACTGAATCTGAACCCTAATGTCCGGACTCAGTCCCCGGATTACGCAGATACGAACCTCACCCTGAACGAAAGTGAAGGGTCTGCTCCGGATGACAGACGAGATGCTTCGGAGAACCTCAGAATGACAGCCTCGATTTCATCTGTGAAATCCGCGGAATCTGCGAATGAACGATGCTCGTGAACTCGCCCTGATATTCCGTCGGCTCTACCGCGCCTACGGCCCCCAGCACTGGTGGCCGGCCGAGACTCCGCTTGAAGTCATCGTCGGTGCGGTCCTGACCCAGAACACCGCCTGGAAGAATGTCGAGCGCGCCATTGCCAACCTAAAGCACCATCGCCTACTCAGTCTCGAAAGACTCGCCCGAACACCGCCTGTAAAGCTCGCAACCATTATCCGGCCAGCCGGATTCTACAACATCAAGGCGCAACGTCTCCATTCCGTTGTGCGCTGGCTTCGCACACGAGGAGGACTTACTGCGCTCGGCAGGATTCCAACGCCAGAGCTGCGTGGGATGCTGCTTCGCTGTCATGGTATCGGCCCGGAAACCGCTGATTCCATCCTACTCTACGCCCTGGGCCGTCCTGTCTTCGTTGTTGACGCCTACACCCGTCGCGTCCTCAACCGATACGGTCTGACTGCGGGAAACGAGACCTACGACCAAGTTCAGGCGCTCTTCCACAAGGCTCTGCCCCGCCGCGCCCGCCTGTTCAACGAGTACCACGCCCTGCTTGTCCGTCTGGCCAAGGAGCGCTGCCGCGCTATTCCGACCTGCGTCGGCTGCCCTTTGGCCTGAACTATCCTTCGCCTCCGGTGCTGCCTCTGTCCCTCTGCGGACAAATGCATTCGCATCAGGACCTGGGTGCTCAGACGTGGGCCCAGGCCTGAACTCAGGACTGAGCTCAGCCTGCAACTCGACCCAGACCTGACTCCAGACCTGAACAGGAAGCTCAGTATCGTTTTGAAACCAGGCCTCAGACAGGTGTTCAGAGCGAGGCTGAGCGCTGAGCTGAGACCAGTTCTCAACTCTGAGCTCTATCCCGTTGTCTAAGCAAGAGTTAGCTCTCCGCTCGCCTCCGAACTCACGCTTCGGCTCAGCCCGTTGCTCATAAGGACGTTGACCCCGGGGGTCACCTCCCCGTCAATTTCCGTGCCAATGCCCCGGTTCCCGGGTTGACTCCCTGTCCTGACCGAGGTCTGACCCCGGCGGCCCGCACACTATCACTGCACCGTTCTTACGAATTCGGGCCGCAGGGGCATATAATATCGTGGAGAGTCACAGCAGGGGCTGGTAACGAATGGAGCCTAGCCCGGCTGCTGTTGCGCCCTCCGCCAAGGTCTGGATGAAAGGAGAAAGGCAATGAAAGACCCTACACGCCGAATCTCGCGCTGGACGGCCAAGTTCACGCCGACCAGACAGGCGGAAACGTTGGCCGTGATATACGAGGACATGGCCAAGCGGTACGCCGCGGCCACTGTCGCCCTGTGCTCGATGGAGTCGCAGGTTAAGCAGGTACTGGATCAGGCCAACGTGCACACCAACTGGTATGTTTCGTACCTGGACTATGCCCGGCAGCTATTTCGGCTGTCGCACCAGATGGAGGTCTCGGGCAGCAGCCTTGCGCTTGCGGCCCAGGTGCTTCTCGACCGCTGGGTCGCGCGCGGGCTTGATGCGAACGTGCTCGCAACAATCCGGCAGGAGGTATTCAACATCGGCCCGGCCACGACGTGAGCAGAACGCACCTGCTACGTCTCCAGCTGCGTTGTTGACTAGCTTGCCAGTCTCTCTAAGATACGCCGATGCTTGGACTGCTGCTAGCACTCCTGCCCACGCAGGTCGCGGCCGATACCGTTGGGCAGGATACAGTGTTTTACGGCGCACAACTGGTCCGGTTTCTGGCCAGGACCGAGGAAGTGGTGCTTCTAGACTCAGCCTGGGTGCGGTATCGTGACATGACCGTGTACTCGGATTCGATTCACTACGATACGAAGTTGCACCGCCTAACCGCACTGGGCGACGTACTGTTCACCTCCGGAGACCAGAACATCACCGGCAACCTGCTGCAGTACGACATCGACACCCGCAAGGGAATGATGCGTACTGCTTGGACCGAGGTCGAGAACGGCTTCTTCTGGGCCGAGGAGGTGTGGCTCGTACGCGAGCGAGTGCTCAATGCGCGGCAGGGCCACTACACGACCTGCGACCATGCCCCGCCGCACTATTCCTTCCCGGGCCCGCGCACAAAGCTGTACATGGACGACATCGCCATTGCCCAGCCGGTCGTGTTCCGGCTCTTCGGCGCCCCGATTCTGGCCGCACCGTTCTGGCTCGTGCCGGTAGCCTCCAAACGAAAATCCGGCATAATGCCATTCAAGGTCGGCAACGCCAAAGGCCAAGGCTGGTACGCCAAGAACCTCGCTTACTACTGGGTCGTCAACGACTACTCTGATG
>JBDRUN010000113.1 GCA_039801365.1 candidate division WOR-3 bacterium | reverse complement strand
CTTTCAGTTTCGTCTCGTGCAGCAACGTTTTCACGCTTCCTCGCAACGCAAGCCAGTCTCTTGGCGGAATGCCAGCCGACTTTGCGGCCGCCCTCAGGGGGTCACCATGTACCTGGGCTAGAGCTGAGTTTCTTGACTTTGCTTCCTGCCTGCGTATCCTTCAGACTGGTTACTGGGGGATCGTCTAACTGGCAGGACAGCTGACTCTGGATCAGCTAATTGGGGTTCGAATCCCTGTCCCCCAGCCATTCCTTTTTCCTCAGGACAGCAGCCGCCAAACCGGTGTTCGTAACGACACTGGTCTGGTCGCCTGCTAGCAGGCAAAGATTCGCAGCTCACCAGGCTCGCTTCTCGTATCCCTGTCCCCCAGCCATTCCTTTTTCCTCAGGACAGCAGCCGCCAAACCGGTGTTCGTAACGACACTGGTCTGGTCGCCTGCTAGCAGGCGAAGATTCGCAGCTCGCCCAGCCCGCTTTCCGAATCCGTGTCCCGTAGCCATTTCTTGCCTCGGGACAAACGTCGCCAGACCGTACGATACAGGACCACCCAGAACCTGGAACTTTGAGGAGAATGGAAACGTATTGACAATGCAGCTAGGCCGCCTAGAATCGTTCTGGCACAAAGCCGTGTGTATCTGCCCAGCGATTCAGAAAGTAGGAGGAGAATTGCGTAGCGCAGTAATGTTCGTAGCGCTTGGCTTCCTTGCAGCAACCACCGCGTTCGCGCTTGACCGCTCAGGCCAAATCATGGAAGCCAGGGTCTACTTTGATGATATCAGGACCCTCAGTTTGCTTGGTGACCTTGCTGGCGAGCTGGATGTCTGCACCTGGGATGAAGACGAGGACGGCGGGTATCTTGTTATCAACACCGATGATGAGCAACTTGCCCGCATCCGTTCTGCCGGGCTCAGGGCCGAGGTTGTCTGGCCGGATATAAGAGAGAAATTCCGATACGTAACCGGTGTTGATCCATACGATATCGATGCGGGCCGCAACTTCGGCTACTTTCTTACCTACTGGGAGCTTGAGGACACGCTTGACTACCTGGTCTCCCGATACCCGACGCTGTGCACAAAGTTCAGCGCCGGTCTGAGTTTCCAAGGTCGAGCACTCTGGGGCTTGAAGATATCAGACAACCCAAGTGTGGCCGAGGATGAACCGGCCTGCTTCTTCAACGGTGCTACCCATGCTCGCGAACCGCTGAGTACTCACTGCTGCGTGATGTTTGCGGAAAGAATCCTCTCTGAGTACGGACGCGATTCAGTGTCCACCTGGCTTGTCAACAATCGCGAAATCTACATCATTCCGGTGATGAACCCGGACGGGTACGTGTATAACTCGGACTCAGGCGGGGCCAGTGCCAACTGGCGCAAGAACCGCCGCGGACCGGTACCACCCAATATCGGCGTTGACCTGAACCGCAACTACGGCTACAAGTGGGGTTACAGCAGCAATGGGTCGTCAAGCAACCCGGCGGACGAGACTTATCGGGGTCCGAGCAGGTTTTCCGAACCCGAGACCCAGGTAATCCGCGATTTCATGAACGAGCGCCTGTTCCGTACCTGCATGGACTATCACACCTATGGTCAGTACAACATGTACCCTTGGGGATATGCCAACACCACGCCACCGGATCGGGCGGTGCTTCAGGAAATGGTAGATACCTTCCGAGTGAACAACGGCTACTCCCAGAGCCGGACCGGCCAAATCTATCAGACTATCTATCCCTGCAACGGTGTCAGCGTTGATTGGGAGTACTCCGACACCGCGGGCAAGTTCGTTACCTACGCCTTTACTTGCGAGCTTTCGACCAACGATTTCTGGTACGGGTACAATGATTCGGCGTTCATCCGCAGCGAATGCAACAAGAACATTCCCAATCTCTATTACCTGACTAGGCTTTCCGGGGTTTTCTTTGAGAAAGTCTCGGTGACGGTCAACGATGCCAACGGTAACAACAACGGCCAGCTTGACCCCGGCGAGGCCGCTAACATATGGTTCGCGGTCAAGAACCGTGCCTGCCACCCGCTGGACTCAGCATATGGGATTTCCGCGAAACTGGTATCCAGGCACAGCGGTGTCACTGTGCTTGATTCAGTGAAGTCTTTCCCCAACTGTCCTCGACGATCGCAGACTGCGAACAACACAAGCCAGTTCGCCTTGAGTGCATCGAGTGGCATTCCCCCCAATACGCCGGTTTCTCTGCGTCTCGAAATCAGCTATACCGATGCCGGACGCCCATACATGCAGCCGGTTGATTTCCAGATAACAATCGGTAGTCATCCGGTTGGCGTTGCTGAGGTACCGGTCGCAACTGCACCCCTGCTATCGGTGTCACCCAGTCCGGCGCGGAATCGTGTAACCTTTGCTACGGGCACTGAGTCACCCAGCCGGCTTGAACTGTTCTCAGTGAGCGGCGCTCGACTGCTTGACGCCACCGTTTCCGGCAACTATACGTTTGACTGCCGCAGGCTGGCGTCCGGCATGTACTTTGCCCGCGTCACGAACCCGGCTGGAGCAAGTGCCTGCCGGTTCAGTGTTACACACTAGCAAGAACTGCCGGTAAGGGGCGGGCAAATGCCCGCCCCTTACTCTTTCGACTTGACTGAAGCACCGGCTATTCTATCGTATCGGATGACCTGGTTTCGGAATCTTCGGCAGGACATTCGCGCCGCCTTCGAACATCCGGACCTGTTTCTGATCGGACTGGTTGCAACCGCGGCCATGCTCGGGTCCCAGTACATCCCGCGTTCACTTGCTGCACAGGCCGGCTCTATGCTGTATTCCGTGGTCCGGACGCTGTCAACCGCGCTGCCGAATCAGGGCTGGGTCAAACCCGGAGCTCACCTCTTGCGCGGCGTTCTCTACCTAACTCTTACCCTGGCTTCGGTGCCGCTCCTGAAGTCTCGCCCAAAGGAGCTTGGATGGTCGTTGGGACGCTGGAGAACTTGGCTGCCGGACACAGGCATCCTGCTGCTTGCGACGCTACCTCTAGTCCTCTGGGCATCACACCAGCCGTCGTTTCAGCACGCGTATCCCTACTTCAACGAATCGCGGTACGGATTCGCGGGCTTTGCTATGTGCATGTTGGTTCGAGCTGTCTATATGTTCGGCTGGGAATTCCTGTTCCGAGGCTATCTTCTGTTTGGATTCGAGCGACGGGCCGGGCCGGCTGCCGCGATTGTGGTCTCAACGATTCCCTTTGCCCTGATGCATATCGGCAAGCCTGCACCTGAAGTCTGGGGCTCAATCGCAGCCGGACTGATTCTCGGTATTCTTGCCCTGAGAGGCCGGAGTTTCCTGCCAGCCGCCTTGCTTCATTTCCTGGTTGCCACTGCGCTCGACACCCTAGTACTTACTATCTAGCGCGATTCGACCACAGTTGGTCTTGTGTAACCCCGCATCTGAACCGAGGATAGGGCTGGATCAATGAGTTGACCTAGCTGTCCGGAAACTTCTCTTTAAGGTATTCGACAATCTCGCGGATTTCAGTGCCCGGGCCGAACAGTCTACCGCAACCCTGCTCATACAGGGCTTTCTTGTCTTCTTCAGGGATTATCCCGCCGCCGAAGACAAGAATGTCTCCGGCTCCCTTCTCCCTGAGCAGTCGCATCGTCTCTGGGATAAGCACCATGTGGGCGCCGGAGAGAATTGAGAGTCCGACCGCGTCCACGTCCTCCTGCAGTGCAGCCTCGGCAATCATCTCCGGTGTCTGGTGCAGACCAGTGTAGATAACCTCAAAACCGGCGTCGCGCAGCCCCCGGGCAACGACTTTTGCTCCCCGGTCGTGGCCATCCAGACCTGGCTTGGCAATCAATATGCGTAGTTTCTTACCCATCTTCAATATCCTCCTAAGACTTCTAGAACATCGGCGGCTCGCGGTACTCGCCAAACACATCCTTCATCGCTTGACACGTTTCGCCCAAGGTGGCGTATTGCCGCACCGCTTCAAGTATCGGGTACATCACGTTGTCCCGACTCCGGCACGCATCTTTCAGGTCATCGAGCGCCTTCTTTACCTTAAGGTTGTCCCGACGCTTGCGGAGCTGCGCCAGTCGCTCGCACTGCGACCGCTCGACTTCCGGGTCGATTTTCAGGAGTGGTATTTCAAGCTTCTCACCTTCTAGTTGGTACTTGTTCACGCCTACGACCGTGCGTCTGCCCTGGTCCACTAGACGCTGGTACCGATAGGCGGCGTCCGCTATCTCGCGCTGCGGAAACCCGTTCTCAATCGCCTTGACCATCCCGCCCATTCCGTCAATCGCCTCGAAGTACCGGTACGCCTGCTTTTCTAGCTCATAGGTCAACGACTCGACAAAGTAGGAACCGCCCAGCGGGTCAATCACGCTGGCTACCCCGGTCTCCTCGGCAATGAGCTGCTGTGTTCTGAGTGCGATGAGCACGGCCTTTTCAGTCGGCAGGGCCCAGGTCTCGTCCATCGAGTTAGTGTGCAGGCTCTGGGTTCCACCCAGAACCGCAGCCAGTGCTTGAAACGCAGTCCGCACAATGTTGTTCTCTGGCTGCTGCGCGGTAAGGGTACAGCCTGCGGTCTGCGTATGGAAGCGCAGGAGCCAGGACCGGGGGTTCTTGGCCTTGTAGGTTTCTTTCATTTCTCTGGCCCAGATTCTGCGCGCAGCCCGGAACTTGGCAATTTCCTCAAAGAAGTCCAGATGTGAGTTGAAGAAGAAGGAAAGCCTAGGAGCAAAGACGTCAACATCCAGCCCGGCCGCGATCCCGGCCTCAACGTAGGTGAGCCCGTCTTTAAGCGTGAATGCCAGCTCCTGGGCTGCAGTTGAACCGGCCTCGCGGATGTGGTACCCGGAGATTGAAATTGTATTCCATTGTGGAACTTCTTTGGCGCCGAACGCCATTATGTCGGTGATGACCCGCATCGAAGGCTCGGGCGGAAACAGCCACGACTTCTGGGCGATGTACTCCTTCAGAATATCGTTCTGAATTGTGCCGCGCAACTTGTCAGCCGACACGCCCTGCTTTTCGGCCGTAGCGATGTACAGGGCCCACACCACCGAGGCGGGTCCGTTTATCGTCATCGAGGTTGAGACCTTGTCGAGTGGAATTCCCGAAAAGAGCGTTTCCATATCCTCAAGCGAGGATACTGCCACCCCACACTTGCCTACTTCACCTCGGGCACGTTCGTCGTCTGAGTCTCGACCATAGAGCGTCGGGAAGTCAAAAGCAACCGACAGTCCAGTCTCGCCATGACTGAGGAGAAACTTGTACCGCTCGTTTGTATGTCTGGCGGTACCGAACCCGGCGAATTGACGCATCGTCCACAGCCGACCCCGGTACATGTCCTGGTGAATACCACGCGTGAAAGGTGGCTGGCCCGGAAAACCCAGGTCCCTTAGGTAGTCCAGTTGCTCAATGTCAAGCGGTGTGTAAAGAGCTTTGAGCGGCACACCGGATACAGTTTCCCGTCTCTGAGATTCGTCGTTGGCAAGACTTTCCTGCCATCTTGCTGCCTTTTCGCGCAGCTCATCCATCATTCGTGCCTCCTCTGTTTCCTAGGGTCGGACCGCTGGCTCAGACTGAACCAGACTGAGCAGCTCCTCTGCCGCCTGATACGGAGTCGAACCTCCGTTCATGACCTTTCTAACAAGAGAGCCAAGCGCGCCAGCCACGTCCGGCCTGGTCCAGACTTCGCGTCTGAGCCTGGCCTCAACCAGCTCCTGGATTTCAGCCTGGATTGAGGACATCCTGCGGGCCGTGAGCAGGGACGACTGCTCAAGGTACTGTCGGTGCTCGTCAAGCCGGGCAAGCAGTTCGGCCGTGCCATTGCCCTCGGTCGCGCTGGTCTTCACGACGGGCGGCATCCAACCGTCCCGGTCCTGCCTGAGCTCCAGCATCGCCTGAATCGCCACAACCAACCGGTCCGCGCCCTGCCGGTCGCTCTTGTTCACGCAGAACACGTCTCCAATCTCCATCAGCCCGGCTTTCATCACCTGAATCGAGTCCCCGGATTCCGGCACCAGCACGACTACGGTTGTGTGGGCGGCTGAGGCGATGTCCAGCTCAACCTGACCGACTCCTACAGTCTCGACCAGGATGTAGTCCTGGCCGAACGCATCGAGAACGTCGCACACCTCCTTGGTCCTAGTTGCCAGTCCGCCCATACCGCCTCTCGTTGCCATCGAGCGGATGAACACTCCCGGGTCGGTGAACAACGAGGACATCCTGACCCGGTCACCAAGTACTGCGCCGCCCGAGAACGGCGATGTCGGGTCAACTGCAACGATACCCACAGTACGACCCCGTGCACGGCACTCAAGTGCAAGCTTTTCCACCAATGTGCTTTTGCCTGCGCCCGGCGGTCCGGTGATGCCGATACGATATGCCCGGCCCATCAAGGGATACAGCTCGTTCAGTATCTCGGTTGCACCTTCGGCTTCGTCCTCGACTAAAGAAATCAGACGGCCACAGGTCCGACGGTCCCGGTTGCGGAATCTTTCGAGCAGACTGCTAACGGTCAATGCCGACACGGTTGACCAGAC
>JBDRUN010000112.1 GCA_039801365.1 candidate division WOR-3 bacterium | reverse complement strand
CTGTATCGTCTCCGCAATCCTGAAAAGCCTGACCCGAGGTGCGCTGCAAAGAATTGCGGCCGGGAGCTGAAACCGGTGGAGGGATACTACTACCGCGTAGGAAACGAACTAAGGCGCGTGCGTCCTCAAACCCACCTGTCCACAAAACTAAAGATAGACCGCAAGCGCCAGGCGGCCAGCATTGGGGAGCTGTTTTCTTACGAGACCAATGCCCTGGAAAAGGACATTGCCTATGTCGGCCTATTGTCAGGCATCGAGCACGGCGATGCTCAGGCAGTCTTTGACTTGGGCACGATACTGGTCGGCGGCGCGCGTGGACGCGGATTCGGCAAGATGAAGGTAGAGATGATTCCGGCTCCGAGCCGGCGCAGTATACAGGAGCGGCTGGATGGGGTGAATGAGGTTGTCAGGAGGACGTGGTCGAACTGTCCGTCCGGCCGTGTTTTGTTCACACTTGACTTTTTGTCGGATCTGATACTCCCCTACGGCCAGAGTCTTCTTGCCTTGCTCAAGGAGACATTCGGGGAAGAGCTTGCCTTGCTCAAGGAGACATTCGGGGACGACCTTAAGGTCGGAGCTGCGTTTGTGCGCGAGGGGTATGCGGGCGGGTACAATGCGGCCCTGGGTATGCCCAAAGATATGATGTCGGCGATAACCAAGGGCAGTTGTATTGCCGGCTGGATGCCCGAAAACAAGAAAGAAGAGCTGATAAACAAACTGGAACAAGTCGAGGCAGAGGGACTGGGTCTGCGCCGGTACGAAGGCTATGGCTGGGTACTTGCCTGCGATGAGTTCCACTGTGACCGTCTCGCAGTAAATGGAGGAGCAAGATGATGTCGGAGCTTGAACTACTGAAGAGCTTGCACAGCCGCAAGCCGGACCTTGTGAAACTGGCCAATGATGCGCTTCCAGAACTGGAGAAGCTTCAGAAAGCGTTTGATACTGAGTTCCAGGAGAAGAAGAAGGCACACGACCAATGGGTCCGGAAAGGACAGCGTGGCCAGGAGCCGGACAAACCCGAGAAGAAGACCGCTATCCCTCCTTCCCATCAGTGGCAGAACCTGCGAACTGCTGTAGCCACTGCTACCTGCCTGGCAGAAGTGGAGAACTATCTCTACTACCAGGCAGGAAGGAAGGTCTGGGCTGCAGAAGCAGTGAAGGATGTTCTGGGGCCCAAGTTGAAGAAGGCAGCGGAGTCGAGCACTGGACAGGACGACATGAAGGCGATGAAGCTTTTCATCGGCTACCTGGTCCGGGCGGTACTGGCCAAGAGGGGAGGGTCAGGTGAGTGAAACAGGACGTTTGGCTTACTATACGCTCGAGCGACTGGTGGTGCTTGAGGGCTATGTTGAGACACTGACTGCGCTTCATATCGGCAAAGGCCGGGCACTGGATGCAGATGCGGCCAGCGACCTGCCGGTGATGAAGGACCCGTTCAGCCTGCCGTTCATTCCCGGGTCTTCGCTCAAGGGGGTACTCCGTTCCTACACCGAGTCGCTGGTGCGCGGGCTGGATGGCGGCAAGCTCAAGAGCTGTGACCCAGTGGGACAAGTCTGGACGGGTTGCGTTGACCCGGGAAAGTTCTCTCAGCAACAGAAAAGAGGCGTGCCACAGGGCGAGCAAGAGCTGAGGGTTCCCGAGGACATCTGTGATGTATGTGATTTGTTCGGACATCCCAACTTCGCTTCGCGGCTGCGGTTTGCAGACCTGCCGGTAGACCAAGAAACCTGGCATGAGTTGCTGCTACAGGTGCGGGATGGAGTGGCGATTGACCGCGAAACCAGTACCGTGGCCAGGCCGATGAAGTATGATTTCGAGGTAGTGCCGGCCGGGGTTCACTTCAAGCTCAAGGTAGCCGCGGATAATGTGGAAGACTGGCAGCTTGGCCTGTTCTTTGCCGCGGTGGATGCCCTGAACTCGGGATTCAACCGCCTGGGCGGCAGCACTTCGCGCGGGCTGGGCTCGGTGACCATCAGGTGGCAGAAATACAGGGACCTTACTGCTAATGACATCATCGCGGGCAAAGCAGAGGAGAAGACGGATGTGGCAAATTTCCGCACGGGCTGTGGCAAGAGGCTTCAGGAGCTGCTGAACTCGGGGAGGAAGTAATGAACTCAGTTGGCTTGAAGGCACTCTACAATCAGGCGATGCTGGACATCGTCATCAAACCTGACGGGCCGATACTTATCAAGGCCGCGGACAATCTGGATGCGACCAAGCCGGATATGCAGTTCACGCGGCTTAGGACTCCTGCGGGCGACACGGTCTATCTTCCCGGCTCAAGCCTGAAGGGTGTCATCCGCAGTTGCGCCGAAAGGCTGCTGCGAACCCAAGGAATCGCCACCTGCGACCCGCTGGGGGGTGACCGTTGCAGAGGTGAGAGCGGCAAACAGAAATTGCACTACTCCAGGCACTGTTACGCCTGTCGCACGTTTGGCTCGACCGACCTTGCCTCCCGTGTTTTCTTCTCCGACGCTTTTCCGTGGCCGGTTGATGCCAAACCTGAGGAGCGGCAGAAAGGGATCACGGAAACTGAGAAGTACCTGCAGGTCAGGCCGGGTATCGGCATTGACCGCAAGAAGGGCACGGTCAAGACTGGCGCGGTATTTGACCTTGAAGTGCTCACTGGCGGCGAATTCCATACTCGGATTGCCCTGCGCAACTACCAGCTCTGGCAGCTTGGATTGCTCCTGTACGTGTTCGACGACCTGAACTCGGGCGCGCAGAAGCTGGGGTTCGGCAAAACCAGGGGCCTGGGCAAGGTAACGATTGGTGTAACACGGCTGACAGTGAAGCAGTATGGGCGCTTGGCCGAGAACGACAAACAGCTTGCCGGTATCGGCGCTGTCGCCGACCTGGTGGAAACCTATGACCTTATCGCGGATGATGCTCTCACCGTCGAGACGCAGGGTAAGCCTGAGACGCTTAGCCTGGACTTTGCCTTTGAGGATAAGGCACTGGAGGCGGTTCTCGACTCCCTGAAGACATCTGGTTCGATGAAGGCGCTCGTCAGTCTCAGCAAACAGGGCAAGGACCATGGCACAAGTTAGACGATTGACTTCGCTTGATGAGGTGCTGGGCGCCATCTCAGAGCAGGAGCGTTTCTTCGTACTGGCTGAGGAGTGGAGAGACGGTCTTGATGAGAAGTCCGAGGTCACTGCCGCAGAGCTCAAGGAGCTGGTAGCCCAGATGAGATGCGACTACGGCGATAACTTCGCGTTCCGGGCGTTCAATGAGACGTTGGACCTGCACTGGAACGGTGAGCTCGGGCTACTGATTCAAGCCGATACCACCGAGGAAACGCAGGAAGTGTACTTGCCGCTCATTTCAGACTCAGTACGGTTTCCTGCGGCGGGTAGGCTGAAGCACACTAAGATAGCGGCAAAGCGCTCGAAAGACGGGTTCCTGCGTTTCGTCCGTCTGGAAGAAGCAAAGACTGGGGAGGGGTGATGGTGTATCACGACAAGAAGGTAACCTACCCTGACGGCACTACCGACTACGACTACTACTGCGTTGAGGCCATACCGTGCGTTATTGTGAATCAAGTTTCTGACCTGGACAGATTTGACGATAAGCGCCTGACCGGACGATTGGAGGCGACGCTCATAACCGAGCAGCCGTTGCTCATCGGTTCCGGCGAGGTGGAGGTCGAAGGCGGCGACAACGGTGTACAGCGTCTGCAGTTTGCGCGCCTGGCTAGCGGTTCCCGGCTAGTCATCCCCGGCTCTTCACTCAAGGGTGCGATTCGCACCTATGCCGAGGCGTTATCGCCGTCGTGTCGGGCCGTGACCGACAATTGCAGAAGGTGCCCGGCCTGCACTATCTTCGGCAGTACCGACCATCAGGGCCGCCTTTGCTTCGCGGACTCGGTACTCGGGCAGGGGGTGGCGACCCAGAAGATACGGATCGTGCAACGCAGGGGGCCGAAAAGGGAGTGTAGGGGTCGGAAGTTCTACTACTTTGAATACCCGAAGCACACGCCAGGTAGTCAGATGGAAGAGGTCGAAGTAATACCGAAGGATGTTCGTATTGTTTGCACCGCCACCTTTCTAAACCTAACCAAGTGGGAGCTTGGATTGATTCTTCTGGCGATGGGACTGGGACATAATGGTGTGGTCAAGCCATTCAGCCTCAAGCTGGGCGGTGGCAGAAATCGCAGGTTGGGAAGAGTGAGATTCCTGCCGGAAACGGTGAAGATTGAGTGCAGAACGAGATACCTGGAGGAGTTAGTTGAGAAGAGCAAGTCTGCGGCGAAAGAGCACTCTCGGGAAGACCTTATCAGCGCATACATCGAGTGGGCGTCGAAGTATTGTACCGCCATCGCCGCGATTGCTGACAAGTTCCAGAGAGGAGCGCCAGATGGAGCCTAAGAAACTGCTGGCTGAAGCCCGAGAACTGGTTAGTGGTATTACCGAGCAGCAGGCAAATCTCATACGGCACGCTGCCAACTACTTTCGGCGCCATCGTGATCTCCAAGAACTCGGCACTTTTCTTAGGGCCAGACATTATAGCAATGCCAGTGACAAGCACTGGCAGGAAATGCGCAAGAGAATCAATGAGGTGCTGACACAGCATTCTAACCCTGAGGAGATTGCTTATATCCTTGGCTGGGCGTGGCGGCTGCGCCGAGTCTACGGCGCGCCGCCCGGGGCACGAGGCGGACGCCGGGAAGGCGTTCAGGGCGGAGTACGGGGCGAGTCGGACCGGCGAACCGGCGGGCCCCGCGGTTACGGCGGTCGAGGCCAGCGGCGCGACCAGCTCAGGCGCGACGAGAAGCGCTGGTGATGTTTGACGGTCTCTACTTCTCCCGCCTGCGGTTTAGCCTGCAACTGGAGCGCCCGCACAAGCTACGAGAGCCGTTGGGTCGGATGCTGCACGGCGTCCTAGGCAGCGGCCTGCGCCGCGTGGTCTGCCCGTGCGGGGACGGCGTCAGGTGCGACCAATGTCCAACCAGCGCTGACTGCGCATATTCTTACATCTTTGAGTCGCCGCCGCCGAAAGACACTAGCTTGCGCTATGCGGACAGGTATCATCCGCACCCATATGTGATAGATCCGCCGCCGGCGGGCACCGATGCCGTATCTGAGATAAGTTTTGATGTCATACTCGTCGGGAGGGCCATAGAATACCTTCCCCTTGTTGTGCTGGCGCTGGAGCGGACTAGACTTGGTTCAGTCCGAGCGCGACTGCGCGAGGTTGCTGACTCGGCAAAGGCTGAGCCGCGTGCGGTGTTTGTTGCGGGCCGAGGGTTTATCGCGCCGCCGAGCCGGGTGTGTTTTGAGGCCATGCGGCAGGAAGGCGCTGCGCCGGGGTGCGAGCGGCTGACAATCAGGTTTGTCCAGCCCACGCTGATTCAAAGTCAGAACCGGATGGTCAGACGGATACTGAGATTCGAGACTCTGCTGCGAGCGCTGGTCAGACGTCTCACGCGATTGGGCGAGTATCACTGCGGGATACGGCCTGTTCTTGACAAGGACAGGTTCTACCTTGCCGCTGAACAGGTGGAGATTGGCTCCTCCAGCTTGAGATGGGAGCAGGAGCAAGGTAACCGGCACCAACCTGCTGACGGACTCAGGGGCGAAGTTACGTACTTTGGCCCTTTGGCCGAATACCTGCCCATCTTGCGAATGGGCGAGCATCTGCATGTAGGCAAAGGCACAACCATAGGTTTGGGGCGGTACGAGCTTGGTGACGAGTGGGAGAAACCGATGGGCCCATAACTCATCACCTGTGGCTCTTTAGACAATTTGGAGTGTGTAAGAGCAAGAAGTGAAAAGAAACGAGTGACAGGCGACCGGCGACAAGTGAAAAGCGACAGGATAGAAGCCGTTACAATTTTCCAAACATCGAGTTCAGTAAGCAGGACTGTAAGTGTCCGAAGAATCGGCAGGTCTTCAGTCTTTCTGAGTGATGTAGGCCGGACCGGGTTTGGAAAATGGCAGGTTTCGGCTAGCCCGGACTTCGATTTTCGAAATTCGCGTTCGGGCCTTCTTGCAAGGTACGCAAATACGTCGCTTAGGCATCGGTGTTCTTATGCAAGAGGCCTGGTTTTGGAAAATCCGGGTACCCTAGCAGAATCGGGCAGGGATTTTCCAAAACGACATCACGTATCTACGAGACTTATGCTGAGCGGGTGTTCAAACTGCAAGGAAGCGATTGCATTGCGTGGGGTGATTTTCCAAATTCTGGCGGGTGAGTAATGGTCAGTAGTCCTGATAGTTAGAACGAGGTTATTCTCGTCGTGCCCGCAAGTACCTGAAAAGCATGACGGATAACGACCTCAATCCGGCACAGCGGAGTAGAAACCCGTCAACGGTGACGATGTCATACAGCATGTTGTTGATAACGACCTCAATCCGGCACAGCGGAGTAGAAACTTTGAGAACGGCCACTTGGTCATTCTCCGTGTAGAGGATAACGACCTCAATCCGGCACAGCGGAGTAGAAACCCATACCCATCGTATCAACATATTGCATAACTCTGTTGTAGATAACGACCTCAATCCGGCACAGCGGAGTAGAAACAGTTTCATCCTAGGCAAAATGGCGTTGCTTGCCATCTCCGATAACGACCTCAATC
>JBDRUN010000111.1 GCA_039801365.1 candidate division WOR-3 bacterium | reverse complement strand
TCGACTTCAAGCTGGACAAAGCTCATGATTCGAGTACAAATGTATTCTGAGGCAACGGGGCGTCCTCGAGTACATCCATATATGAGGCAACAGGGCTGCTCGAATAGGCGGAAAGACGTCCGCTCTGCGATTCTTGCTGCGGCGGGCTGAGCCGTAACCGATGTTCCTGCTCTGGCTGCCTGCTGCGGAGCACCTGGTCTTCGCTTGCCAGCGGTACCCGGCGCTGCATACCGGCCTCTTTCGGGGCATGCGCCAACAGCTTTGTCCAGAGTCTTGGTCCGTATCGTGCCGGCTGCGGTGTCAGGGGCTGCGGCCGGTCTCGCGTCTCGCTTCGCAACCACGGTGCCAGCTCCAGCCGCGGTTTCTTAAGCATCCGGCGTTGTGACTGGCCAAGCCGCTGAGGGAGCCGGAGAGGTTATGAGGCAAGATTCCGCACAGCAGATTGGCTGCCAAGAGCTTAGACTGATTTCCGAACCTGCGGCTCGTGTGATTGATTAGTATCACACAGTCGGCGACGGAATCTGGGCTTGACGTCAAGAGTCTCGTGTTGTGTCCCTGGGGTGCAGAGTTCGCTGCACGCCGTGACGCGGCACACCCGTCACCACTGACTTGGCAAGACGCGCCCTACGTTGTCAGGACAAGCCGCCGGCCGACGTCAACCCCGAAATCAGTTCAGATGCCGCTGCTCGGGTCTGGAACCGGTAGCGGATTCTATTTGAGCTTAACCAGTCGGCAGGTTGTGCTCGGCGCTGAACTACTCAGTTCACAAAGGTACACGCCGGGACCGACGAGTTTTCCGAATTGGTCGCGGCCGTCCCAAGTCACGGAGCAGGGAGTAGAGAGCAGGGAATAGGGAACCGGGAGGGTGCGGATGCAGCGGCCGGTGCTGTTGTAGATGCGGAGGCTGACGCCGCTATAAGCGACACGCAGGACAACGTTGCTGCGGAACGGGTTGGGGCGGGCCTGAAGTCCGCGGTCGCCGGGTTCGACATCGCCCGGGCCGGCAAGGCCGACGTTGCTGACAACGAACCTTATTGCAGCGCTCTCCGGTGCGCACACCGGCCAGGTGGTCCACAGGTCAATGTTCTGCTTGACGCAGAATGTGTCCTTGGCCCAGACATAGTAGTCAATCGTCGCCGAACTGGTTACTTTCGGAATGGTGAAGCAGTAGCGGCTGCCGGACGAAGAGTCGGGCCCAACTGCGCTCCAATTGCCGGAATTCACTCTGAAGAAGAGCGATTCGGCGCCGACTGCCTGGTCGTCATTGATGGTGGCCCAAACCTTGTACGGGCCGGGATAGTTCGTATCCGGCCAGACCCGCACATCAGAAAACGTTGGCGGTACTACGTCCCGTCCTGGAATCGAGACTGAGCCCAACAGAAACATGTCCTCGACATAGTTGAAGTTGGGCAGAGCGCCGCGCGGACTCCAGGCCGCGGCTGCGGGATTCGCACCAAGAAATACTCCGGGCACGAGCCATTCATATACCCAGCGCGTGTACCGAGTGTCCCATTCGTCGTTGAATGCCATTGAATCACGGACCACAAGGCAGGGCCAGTAGTACGGGCTGGACATCGGGACTTTGACCTTGCCCCGAGCAAGGACCTTCTTGGCGTGTCGCTCGTTTGCCATGTAGGGCACTTCGCCGGTGTCGCAGACCCAGTAGCTGTTTGCAGCCCAGCTTGCGCCGTAGTACATTGGTGTTAGATACACAGGGTAGTCTGGATGGTAGTTGCCGAGAAAACGGTAAACGTTGTCGAAGTCAATGCCGTCCATGTACAGGCCAAAGTTAGTCTTGTAATGGAACCGCCATGTTATTGCACCGGTACCAGAAGTATCGAACTCGCAGACATCAGCCGGCGGCGGGTCGTTGGTCATCGAATCCGGCGCCGGCGGCCGACCAGTACTTGCCGGTTTGAGCCCGACGCGGAAGATCCGCCCGCCGGGATAGACGGTCAGGTCCCAGTACTGCCGAGTCGAGTCTAACGGCGTCCACGGAAACATGCTTCCGTTCTGCCGGAGCCAGCCGTAGGTGTTGACGACCAGCGGTATTTCGTGGCTCTCGATCATGACATCGAAACCTGGGGCAGGTGCTGAAAGAGCGAGCAGCAACGATGCTACAAGACACGGTCTAATCATCTGTCCTCCTGCTCGATTCACAGTCCGATTGTAGATTTCGGTCTCCTGAAGTCAAGTTTCTGGCAGGTTCTGCTTGACTTGAGCCGGGTTTTGGCGTATCTATCCTTTCTTGGCGTACTTCCTTCAGCAGCTCATCAACGGGCTTCAGCTCGGTTTCGTGTATGCGCTCATCGCCCTGGGATACACCATGGTGTATGGTATCGTGCGGCTGATTAACTTTGCGCACGGCGACATATTCATGGTCGGCGCCTATCTTGGATACTTCGCTCTGAGCAGCCGGTCCCTTGCCACTGTTTCTGATTCGATGGCGCGGTCAATTGTCCGACTGATTCCAGCCGCGGGTACTGCCGGCCCCGTGCTGGCGCTGATCCTGGCAATTCTATTGGCGATGGCCGGGTGCGCCTTGCTGGGTACGGTTATCGAGCGGGTAGCATACAAGCCGCTGCGTAACGCTCCGAGAATCTCTGCGCTCATTACCGCGATGGGAGTGTCGCTATTCTTGGAGAACTTCACCAATCTGAAGTTCGTGTTTGGGCCGACTCCCCGGGCATTTCCTCGGCCTTTCGAAATATCGTCTTTTCGACTGGGCGGTGTGGAAATCACAAGTATTCAGATAATTGTGTTCGTGGTTTCGATCATCCTGATGCTTGCGCTCTCACTTTTTGTGAACCGAACCAAGACCGGCCGGGCGATGCGGGCGGTCTCGATGGACAAGGATACAGCTCGACTCATGGGCATCAACGTTGATACGGTTATCTCGGTGACGTTCGGCATCGGTTCAGCCCTGGCCGGGGCCGGCGGAGTGCTGTTCGGCATTGCGTATCCCCAGATACTGCCGTTGATGGGAATAATGCCGGGTCTGAAGGCGTTTGTTGCCGCGGTTTTGGGCGGTATCGGCGTGATACCGGGCGCGATGCTTGGTGCGGTCATAATGGGCGTAACTGAGACATTCACTTCGGCCTATGTTTCGTCAACTTTGCGCGACGCGGTAGCATTCGGCATACTAATCATTGTGCTGCTAGTGCGGCCGACCGGTATTCTTGGTAAGCCGATGCGGGACAAGGTGTAGCCAGAGCGGAATGGCTAAGTCACAATACCCAATGGCCGGGGGTCACAGGACACCGAGCGTGATACCAGAGGAGCGAGGCGACAGGCGAAGGCGTCTGGGTTCCGGGGTCGTTGCGACGGTGGTAGTTCTGGCCGCGTTCGCAGTGCTCCAGACACTGATGGCCCTGAGGGTGGTGAACTTGTACTGGCAGCAGGTTGCGACTCTGGCCGGAATCATGGTTATCTCCGCACTTGGGCTCAATCTGGTGTACGGATATACCGGCCAATTCTCGCTCGGCCATGCAGCGTTCTACGGCATCGGCGCCTATGCGTCGGCGCTGATTACCCGGACTCTGGGCGGGAGTGTATGGACGCTTCTGGTCGGCATCTTGGCAGGGACACTTCTGGCCGGTGTAGTAGCACTTGCGATTGGACTGCCGATCCTCAGGCTCCGGTCCGACTACCTCGGGATTGCCACGCTCGGGTTCGGCATCATCATGAAGGTGCTGTTTGACAACTCGGACAAGGTCATTCCAGTTCTCGGTGGCTCAGCCGGCATGTGTGGCATTCCTCGGCTTACGACTTTCATGTGGGTGTTTGTACTTGCGACAATTGCAGTTGTCGTACTCCGAAACCTTGTGTTCTCCAGTGTAGGACGGGCCCTGGTGTCGGTGCGCGAGGATGAGCTTGCGGCCGAGGCGGTCGGCGTGAACACGACGAAGTACAAGACAATGGGTTTCGTAGTCGGCTGCATGTATGCCGGGGTTGCCGGTGCACTGTACGCGCACCTGTATGCCTATCTGAATCCGGCCAATTTCGACTTTCTCAAATCCATTGATGTACTGCTTATTGTCGTCTTGGGCGGACTGGGCAGCATATCCGGGACTGTGGTCGCCGCGGTGGCCTGGACGTTCCTTCTAGAAGGGTTGAGGGTCGTGTTGCCGGCCGCGGTCCAAGACTGGCGTATGGTGATTTACCCGCTGATGCTCATCGTCTTTATGCTGGTCCGGCCGGACGGAGTGTTCCAAGGCACGGAGTTCGGATTCCTGAAGCCAAGGCTACCCGGGGTCAAGTGAACTACCAGCACGGGTTGACCGCGAGTCGAGAGAATTTGCCCACGAGCGGGTCTTGGCCCCTGCTGGAGATAATTGGTCTTACCAAGCGGTTCGGTGGCCTTTTGGCCGTGCACGACTTCACGGCCGCAGTTGCAAAGAATGAACTGGTCGGTCTCATCGGCCCAAACGGTGCGGGCAAGACAACGGTGTTCAATCTCGTGACCGGCATGTACGTGCCGACTTCAGGCGAAATCAGATTCGACGGCCGGAACATCACCGGCATGAGGCCGTACCGCGTGTATCAGCTTGGCATTGCCAGGACGTTCCAGAACATCAGGTTGTTCGGCCAGCTGTCGGTGCTGGACAACGTCCGGGTCGCATACTCGCATCGAGGCCAGGCCGGTTTTTTCGACGCGGTCGTGCGCAGTCCGAGATTCGGGCGCGAGGAGCGGGAAGTTACGGACCGGGCACTCGAGCTACTTGCGACGCTAGGCCTTGAGGCTCGCCGGAACGAGCTTGCCCGTAATCTGCCCTATGGCGAGCAGCGCCGGCTGGAGATTGCCCGAGCCCTGGTTGCTGAGCCCAAACTCCTGCTTCTCGACGAGCCGGCTGCCGGGATGAACCCGTTTGAGGTCGGGCAGTTGATGGAGCTCATCCGGTTCGTGAAGGACCGGTTCCGACTGACCGTATTCTTGATTGAGCACCAGATGAAAGTAGTGATGGGTGTGTGTGAACGGGTGCTGGTAATGGAGTTCGGGGAGCTGATTGCCCAAGGCAGGCCTGAGGAAGTGCAAGAGAATCCCAAAGTCATTGAAGCCTACCTCGGGCAGGCGGATGGCGATGCAGTGAGACCGTGAAAAAGTGAGACAGTCAGGATGTTGCTAGAAGTCAGGAACTTAGCGGTTGACTACGGCGCAATCCGTGCTCTTCACGGGATTTCGTTCGAGGCGGCCGAAGGCGAGATTGTGACGCTGATTGGTGCGAACGGTGCAGGCAAGAGCACGACACTGCGTACCCTTTCCGGCCTAGTTCGTCCGTCGGCCGGCGAGATTGTCTTTGACGGTAACCGCATTGACGGCCGTCCGGGACACACGGTCACTCGGCTAGGGCTGATCCAAGTTCCAGAAGGACGCAAGCCATTTGCAGACATGACGGTGCGTGAGAACCTGCTCTTGGGTGCTTTCAACCGTTCGCGACGCGAAGTCAGCGAGGCGATGGAGAGGGTATTCCGGTCGTTTCCGCGACTGAAAGAGAGGTTGAACCAGACCGCGGGCACCTTGTCTGGTGGCGAGCTGCAGATGCTGGCGATGGGTCGGGGACTAATGGCCAAGCCCAGGCTGCTCATGCTTGACGAACCATCAATGGGTCTGTCGCCGATTCTCGTTCGCGAGATATTTTCGATAATCGCCGAAATCAACCGACATGGAACGACGATTCTCCTAGTTGAGCAGAACGCTTTCATGGCGCTACAAATTGCGCACCGGGCGTACGTCCTTGAGACCGGTCGGATCGTACTTTCGGGCACGGCCCGAGAACTCCGCGAGGACCCGAGGGTGAAGTCGGCGTACCTAGGAGAATGACCGGCGGGAAGTAACAGTGACAAAGTGAAGGGCCCGGAACTTGACCGCTCCGTCACCCGGTCTCTAGGGCAGTTTACCTGGTACTCAGCGCTGGTCTGGCTCATCCCGGTGGTGGCACTTGCAGTCTACCTTTTCACGCTGACGCCAACGGTTGGTCTGATTGATTCGGGTGAGCTTGCAGCCGGCTGTCATCTGCTGAATATCCTGCATCCTACCGGATACCCATTGTACACGGTTATGGGCCGGCTCGCGAGCCTTGTTCCGGTGGCCAGTGTTGTCCAGCGGGTTGCGGGACTCAGTGCACTTCTGGGCGCTGCAGCAGTTGGACTTCTGCTTCTGCTTCTGTTCAGGCTCAAGGTTGGCAGGGTTGCGGCTGGGGTTACCGCACTGGTGTTAGCTTTCTCGTTCCCACTGTGGTCTGTGACCGTGGATGTGGAGGTATATGCCCTAACGGTAGTGCTTGCTCTTCTGATCTGGCTTGCGGTTCAAGCCGCGACAGATAGCGCTTCTCCGGCTTTTCTAACTCGGACGGTAGAAAGAAAAGCGGCAACGTCTGGCGACCGAAATCTACTTGTTGTTGCGTACTTGTGTGGTCTGGCGCTGACTAACCATATGTCGGCGATGAGCGTCGTTCTCGGTGCCGGCTTTGTGCTTATGTTTGAGCGGAGTAAGTCCCTGCTCAGACGTCTGCCGTGGATGGCGCTCCTGTTCCTGCTTGGACTTTCACCCTACTTGTTCCTGGTGCTGCGTGCCCGGACTAACCCGCTGTTGGCATGGGGCAACCCGGTCAACTTGGAGCGCTTGATCTGGCACGTTACTGGCAAGCAGTACCAGGTGTG
>JBDRUN010000110.1 GCA_039801365.1 candidate division WOR-3 bacterium | reverse complement strand
CTTTCCCGGTTCGGAATCATCTGTCTCCAAGGCATCAAACTCGGGGATTTCCATCAGTGGCAGAAACCCGTTTTTCCGCAGGCCGATGTTGACGAACGCCCCACGGAGACCTTTGACCACATTCTCAACCTTGCCTTTGTAAATTCGGCCTACAAGATTCCGACTCTCCTGCCGTTCAACGTAGAACTCGACCAGCCGGTCATCCTCGAGGATGGCAACCCTGGTTTCCCACTCATTCGAACTCACGACAATCTTGGTCTTCACCTTCATCAACCCTCCAGCGGTGATACTATCTTTCCGTCCCTCTCGATCATACAGTCAAGCCGTACCACTTCTAAGCTTCGTGCCTCGGTCTCGTCAGCTTCAAGTAGGCTACTCAGCACTGAGAGCAATCGGACTCCGGGGGCGATTACCAGCTCAAGCTCGAAACCGTCAGTTACTGGTTTCAGGCTCCGCACCCCGCCGATCGCACGGCTGCGCTCGGATAAATCGGCAAGCCGACGGCGGTAACGCTCAGACACACGTACCCGGTAACGGGCAAGATTCAGGACCCGACCAAGCGACGGCCAGTCGCGCGGTATCACCCTACCCTGCACAAGTCGCATGCCCCTGGGCATAAACGGCCCTAGGTCAGCAAACGCGTTGCCTGAGTACGACAACCTGGTAAACAGGTCGAAGTACTCACCCTCGGACAATAACCCGACCGGTAACGGCGGCCCGAGCGAAACCATCGGTTTGGGCGAAAATCCCTTGGTGTAAACTATCGGGAGCTCACTCCGACGCAAAGCCCGGTATAGTGCACGGACCCGGTCGAGATGCGCGGCGTACCGATACGGCTCCTCGACCGTGTACCGGAGACGGAACCGGATTCTCAGGTCGTCGTATCCTGCTGGACGAACTCGGCGACGGTAGGCAGAAAGTCTCGAATCGGTCCGTTCGGGCTTGGAATAGGGTCTGCCCTCGACGCATGCTCCGCAACCAGTGCAACCAGCCCGGCTGCAATCCGGGGTTGCTTCACCGGCCATAGCTCGCTCGTACTCCCTCTTGAGAAACGTCCGGGACACGCCGACATCAATGAAACCCCACGGCAGCGGTTCATCGGTCGAATAAGTGCCGGTGAAACGCCGCGGATCGACACCCTCGTCCTGGCATGCATTGAGCCAGGAATCCAGCCGGAAATACTCAGTCCACTCCTGAAACACTCCACCCTGTCGGTACACCCGCTCCACCACCCGTGCCACACTCTCATCACCACGCGCAAGAAGCGTCTGCACGTATGAACTCTCTGGATTCTCCCATTTGACCTTGACGTTGCGTCCGAAACGGAATTTCAGCTGCTCAATCTTGGACCGGACGCTCTCCACACCCTCAAAACCAGTCCACTGCAGCGGCGTGTGTGGCTTGGGCACGAACGGACTCAGATTGGCTCGCACAACCCGGTTCCGGCACAGCTGGGCAATCTCATTAACGAACCGGCAAACTTCACCAACATCGTCGTCAGTCTCGCCCGGCAGGCCGAGCATGAAGTAGAGCTTCACTCCGCCCCAGCCTGCGTCAAGCGCTGTTCGGATGGATTCAAGCATCGCAGCCTCAGGGATATCCTTGTTCACGAGTGCCTTGAGCCGCGACGAAACGGTCTCGGGCGCAAACGTTAGTCCTGTCTTCTTTACTTCCTGTAACTCCAGTGCAAGCTCAGGAGAGAACTGCTCACCGCGTGTCGAGGGAAGAGAAAGGGCTACCCGGCGTTCAGCGAGCCTGGAGTTCAGTTGCCGCACCAGGTTCAGAATATCCGGATAGTCAAGTGCGGACAGGGCCAGAAGTGACGCTTCCTCCCAACCTGTTGCCCGGATACCGCGCTCAGCCAGCCGCACGATTTCGTCCACCGACCGGAACCGTACCGGCCGATTGATGAACCCGGCCTGACAGAACCGGCACCCGCGCGAGCAGCCGCGGGCAATCTCCACGGTCAGCCGGTCATGGGTTGTCTCGCAGATGGGCACCAGAGGCGGCATGGGGAAATCCTCCTCCCTGAGCTCCTTCACAACCCGCCGCCGCACTGTGGTCTCGACTTCTCGGTTCTCGGTTCTGAGTCCCGAGTCCTGACAATGCCCAACGCTAGTCTTGCCCGGTACGTACACCCCTTCCAGGGTTGCCAGTGCTGCCAGAATGTCATCGCGCCGCCGGCGGTCCCAGGTTCTCACTACCTCGGTAACCTCGCGTACCACATCCTCACCGTCGCCGATTACGAATGCATCAACGAACGCCGCCATCGGCAACGGATTAACTGTACATGGTCCGCCACACACAACCAAGGGGTCCCGGTTCGTCCGTTCCTCGCGCCGCAGCGGAATCTGGCACAGGTCCAGCAGATACAGCAGATTCGTATAACTCAGCTCGCTCTGCAGCGACACTCCAAGTATGTCGAACTCCCGCACCGGCCGCTTAGACTCAAGTGCGTAAAGCGGCAGCTCCCGCGCCAGAAGCTGCCGACCGAAATCCGGCCATGGGCAGAAGCACCGGTCGCACACTGCTCCTTCCAGCCGGTTGATTATCGAGTAGAGAATCCGCAGCCCGTAGTTCGACATCCCGAGCTCGTACACGTCGGGCATCGAAAGTACCCAGCTCACGCCGCCCCTTGCGGGCTCCTTTAGACGGGCGTTGTATTCACCGCCCGTGTACCGGATAGGCTTAGTAACGAGGGGTAGAACCTCGCTTATGCGGTCGAACATCAGGGAGGAAGATATGCTACCCCGTCCGTTAGCCAAGTCAAGGAAACCCTCCTGGCCCGGATAAGCAGCGACCTGTTTGACAGCTATTTGCTTCTCACGTATTCTGCGGTGATGCTTGACATACCCCTCACATTCCGGCCACCGGTGCTGTTTCAAGAGGACGCAGTATGTGAGCTATGTCGGCTCGCACGCAGGGGTTACGAGACGAGACATAAGAAGGAAACGTTCGGCTTTCTTTTCGGCAGCCTGACCAGTGAACACCGGCTTGTGGTCCGTCACGCGCTCTACTATCGAGGCGGCGTCAAGTCCCGGTCCGGCGTTGTGTTTCCAGACTGGGCGTCAATCTACCGCGTAATCCGGCGCCGTCGCGAGCTCGGACACCGTTTGCGAATGCGGTTTTTAGGCAACTTTCACTCGCACGTGGAAATTGCGGGCTGGGTCCTGCGTGGCCTTTCGGACGACGACCGCGATTCTTTCCGGCGCGATAAACTGGCCGCACTTGAGACCATTGTCTTCGTCTGGGCCGGCGGCAAGGACGATGCCGCCCCCTCGCCGCGCGCAATCGTTGCCTACGAGCCGACAACCGGGTACAATTATCGGATACGAGTGTACGCTAAATTCGCGAACGGCATCCGCCTGACCCGGGTCAGTGTCATTCGCTCAGGCGTTGTCATCGTGTACTGAATACAGAAATGAGGATGGCCACGAAAGCAAAAGTAAGGAGTGAGAAATGAAGATTGAGCTTGTGGCTAGAAAACACTGGACTGGAAAAGTACTGGCAGTGTTTGCGTACGAGGACGGCAAGCCGCCGCTCGGCTTGGAGAAATCTGAAGCCGAGAGCATTGCGGCCGGGTGTACCGCACAGAACTTCAAGGGCGCGTACAAGAAGACTGCCCTGGTCTCTGCCGAAGACCGGCTCTTTGTCGTCACCGGTCTGGGCAAGCGCAAGGACTTTGAGTTGGACCGGGCGCGCGTGGCTTCGGCCAAGGCGTTGAAGCTGGCTGAGGACAAGGGCGTCGAATCGCTCGGTCTCCTGATCCCGGACAACAAGGACGTGCGCGGCGACCTGGCCGAGTTTGCGTCCGCTGCCATCGAAGGAGCGGTCCTCGGCTCGTACCGCTTCGACAAATACAAGAAGCCCAAAGAGGACGACACGAAACCGGTCGCCGGGCTGACGTGCGTGTTCGCCAACACGAAGAACCTGTCAGCGGCGATGCGCAGGTCTTGTGCCAAGGCGGAGGTGCTGTGTGCCGCGGTGTCCTTCACCCGCGACCTGGGGAACGAACCGTCAGTTGTCAAACCACCTGAGAAGCTAGCACAAATAGCCGAGGGTCTGGCGCAGGAGGGCCGCATCAACGTCAAGGTGATGCACAAGCCCGAACTAAAGAAGCTCGGAATGAATGGAATCCTCGCAGTCGGCGCCGGCTCACACAACCATCCCTGCTTAGTTCGTCTGACCTACACACCGAAAGTCCGACCGAAGAAAACCATTTGCTTGGTAGGTAAAGGCATCACATTCGACTCCGGCGGAATATCAATCAAACCATCCCAGGGCATGGAGGCGATGAAGGACGACATGGCCGGAGCTGCATCGGTTCTCGGCATCTTCCACTACCTAGGCAAAGTTGACATTCCGGTTCTGGTGCACGGGCTTGTTCCGCTGGCCGAGAACATGCCTGGTGGCGGTGCCCAGCGGCCAGGCGACATTATCCGTCACTACGGCGGCAAGACCTCAGAAGTCATCTCGACCGATGCCGAGGGCAGGCTGATACTGGCCGACGCACTCGCCTATGGCTCGGAGCTGAAGCCCAACCTGATGATTGACATTGCGACCCTGACCGGTGCATGCGTTGTGGCGCTCGGCGACGAATACTCGGCTCTTCTTGGCACGGATGATGACACAATCCGCAAACTCATTTCGCTGGGTCTGAAACAGGGCGAATTCTTCTGGCAACTGCCCCTGCCTGAGCGTTACAAGTCCCACATCAAGAGCAACGTCGCTGATATGAAGAACGTTGGCAAGCCCCAGAATGCCGGCACCATTGCCGGCGGGTTGTTCCTGAAGGAATTTGTAGCCGAGGGCGTTCCCTGGGTGCATATTGACATTGCAGGCCCGGCTTATACCAAGGACGGCTGGGACTACGCTCCAGCCGGCGCGACCGGCGTACCCGTACGCACGATAGCAGCTTTGCTTCATTCTATGTAGGACCAGCACCGATGTCGCAATTCGCCGACAACTTGACCAGGAAGCCGTTGCGACAGCTTAGTGCCCGGCCCCCGGTGATGCCTTATTCATAATGCTAAAGACGATCCTGCGTGAACTTCGGCACCACGTACCGTTCACAGCAGCCGGTGCCGGAGCTGGCATCCTGATGGCTTCGCTCCTTCCCGCCATCTCACACGACGCGGCCCGCACTGTATTCTACGTGTTCCATCCGTTGCATGTCGCGCTGAGCGCCCTGGTCACAACCGCAATGTACCGATTGTACCGGCCAGCAAAGGCAAGAACCTGGGCTGCGGTCGTCATCGGGTATGTCGGCTCGGTGGTTCTCGGTACGGTATCAGACTCGCTGGTTCCCTATTTGGGCGAACTTCTGTTCCGACTGCCAAGCGCTCACGCCCACATCGGCTTCATCGAGGAATGGTGGATTGTCAACCCAGCCGCGCTTCTAGGTATCGGTCTGGCTCTCCTATGGCCCAGAACCAAACTTCCTCACGCCGGACACGTACTGGCGAGCACAGCGGCTTCACTCTTTCACATTCTAATGGCGCTTGAAGCTAAACCGGGGCTGCTGATCTATCTTGGCCTGTTCGCGTTTCTGTTTCTCCGCCTCCTGGCCCATGCTGGCCCAGACGTCGGTGTAGACCACGTCGGCCTCGCGCAGGGCTTCCTTCAGATCGTGGGTCACCTCCAGCCGGGCGCCGGTCGCGCGGGCGTCTTCTCGGGCCGTGGCCAGGATGTCCCGGTCAGGCTCGTAGCCCTCGGGCACGGCCAGGGTGACATGCAGGCCCACCCGGGCGCCGGCCTCGAGCAGGCTGTGGGCCACGTTGTTGCCGTCGCCCAGGAAGGCCAGCTTCAGCCCCGCCAGCCGGCCCTTCTTTTCCCGGATGGTCAGCAGGTCGGCCAGGATCTGGCAGGGGTGCAGCAGGTCGGACAGCCCGTTGATGACCGGCACCGAGGCGGCGGCGGCCAGATCGACCACGTCCCGGTGGGCGAAGACCCGGGCCATGATGGCGTCGCAGTAGCGGGAGAGGTTGCGGGCGATGTCGGCGGTGGTCTCGCGCTTGCCCAGCTTGATGTCATCCGGCCCCAGGTAGATGGCGTGCCCGCCGTAGCGGCTCATGCCCGCTTCGAAGGACACCCGGGTGCGCAGAGACGGTTTCTGAAAGATGAGCGCCAGGGTCTTGCCTTTCAGGGGCTGGAAGTCGTCGCCCTGGCGGTAGCGCAGCTTCAGCGCGGCGGCGCTGTCCAGGATATGCAGGATTTCCTCGCTGGTGAAATCGTGCAGCGAAATCAGGTGCCGTCCTCTCAGGTTCATGGCTCCTCCTCAGGCAAAGCGCTTGCGGATGATTTCTTCCAGGGTGGGCGAGCCGTGATCGGCCAGCTCGTAGAACACCCGCTGCGCCGGTTTTTCGATCTTGATCACCCGCCGCAGGTCGATGGGGGTGCCTATGAGCACCAGGTCGCAGTCGGTGGCGTTGATGGTCTTTTCCAGTTCCTTCAGCTGCTTGGGCGAATAGCCCATGGCCGGCAGCAACGACCCGATGTGGGGGTACTTTTCGAAGGTCTTCTTGATGCTGCCCACCGCAAAGGGTCGCGGATCGACCACCTGAGCCGCCCCGGCGTGCTCAGCGGCCAGGGTGCCCGCGCCGTAGCTCATCTCGCCGTGGGTGAGCGTGGGGCCGTCTTCGACCACCAGCACCCTCTTGCCGCGCACCTTTTCGGGCTCTTCCACGGTGATGGGCGAGTTGGCCTTTACCACCTGAGCGGTGGGGTTGACCTGGACGATGTTCTGCTGCACGGTGGCGATCCATTCCACCTTGGCGGTGGTGATCTTGTTGATGACCACCACGTCGGCCAGGCGCAGGTTGGCCTCGCCCGGATGGTAGAGCAGCTCA
>JBDRUN010000109.1 GCA_039801365.1 candidate division WOR-3 bacterium | reverse complement strand
CGAAGCGACCAGTTTGAAACGGCACCAGCCATCCGGCAGCATCCGGGTGTCAAGTTCGTAGCCTGTGCCGGCAAGGTCCTTGGCCAAAGTCTGCCAACGGCCGGTGTAGTCGTCCCGACTGAACAGGACTTCGAGTGCGAGCGAGTCCGAATCAGGGTCTGAAAGTTCCCAGCTAAGGCTACGCACGGGATCAGCCTTTCCCGCACGTGCGTCGGCCAAGTTCACAACCGTTACGTCAAACTTGGTAATCAAGGGCGGCCGATTCGGAATGCAATAATACAGATCTATCTGTTGGAGTCGTGGTGTCAGTGCAGGAAAGTTTGAGTACAACCGGGCCCGCCATTGCACGAAACGACCGGACGGAGAACGTACAAACTCACTTGTCTCCTGCCATTCGGTCCAGGTAGAATCTGGTTCCTCGGCATCGCCGGAACGGGTGTCGAAGAGGAGTGCTGTCCCGGCCGGCACTGTAGAACGCACGCTCAGGCGCCCGAATCGAGCAGGCCCAGCACAATCGTGTGGTCCAGCAATGATATAGCCCTCCGATGCAAAATCCTGGCCCAGCGCATAGACATGGCATGGGCCGATGGTGCCGCACAGCACCGCCTCAGCTCCTGGTTCGAGACACACCACACTTTGGGCCGGAACCTTACGCAGTAGGGCGGCATGGCCCAGACTGTCGAGTTCGAAGATGATGCCATTTGTGCCGGTAGCGACGAGCAGATGCCCACTGCGGTAGAGGAGGTCAAAAACAGTTGACTCCGGGCAAGTCCAGTTCCAGCGCAATGCCCCGTCGGTCGTGACGCAGAAGACGCCGGCGGCGGACTCACCGGCCTCATCCGGATTCGCAGCGATGGCCACGAGACCGGAGCCAGCCACAGCCAGCGCCCGCACTTCGTCCTTCGGTGTGTCGTAGAGCACCGACGCCTCAGGCCGGGCCTTTCCGGGTTGGAACTGGAGCCGGTAAACGATACCGCCCGGGGAAGTACCGACCAGAAGCTCCTTGCCCTCCACTAGCCAAGCCAGTGCGGTTAGGTGTGCTTGGGCCGCGACGAAAACAACCTCGGGTTTGCCAGATGGTGGGATGTGGTACAACCGGCCATTGATGCCCGTGGCGCAGTACAATTCACCCGAAGGCCCAGACAGGATGTCAAACACGTATTCCTCTCCGGTTGAACAGAGCTGGACCGGATTTCCAGTCGGCGCCATGCGATACACGATGCCCCCTGGTGAAGTCACAAAGTACACGTTGCCTTGACGGTCCGTGGTCAAACACAGGACCTGGCCGGCGTCGGCATCAAACACGACCCTAGGGTTTGCCCCCGGCTGGAGCAGATACACCCGGCCACAGTTACCGGTACCTACGTAGACCCGCCGGCCTGGTGCTTCGGTAATCGCCCAGACCGATGATTCATCGAGCGTTGCTTTCTCTACCGACCTGGGCGCAAGGGTTACAATCCCGTCCGGACTGACCGAAACATTCTCAAGTTCGGGCTTCTCGGGCACGAATCCGGTGTAGCCCGACGTAGTCCAGACCGCGGCATGGCTACACATGGCGTATGCAAAGAGCAGCATACTGAGACCAGAATGCTGAATGCGTAAGCAACCACGACCGGTTCGGCCGTTCTGAGCATTGGTATCTAATTTCTGAGTTCTACTTTCTCCGTTTCCACGTGTCATCGCCGCACCTCCAGCGTGAGTTCGGCTGTGCCAAGAACCATCTGATCAAGCATGGTCGAGCGTTCGAATACCTTGCTCGATGATGTCGTCTGCACTGGCTGGCCCTCGGCGGTCGTGGCAATGACCCGGCGGAGAGAAGGTGGTGGTGCAGGTAGCTCGCGGTCGCCGACCGTGAAGCCCGTTGACGATACGTACCCGGCGATCACGAGTTCGTTCTCCGAACCGGACGACTCAAGCAGACGCCATAACCCAGAAAGAGTCCTAGGCTCGTGCGCACCCGGCGCCCTCATACTTTCGCGGTACTGAATCGAATCCCGGGATCCGACCACGACGGTCAGCTTACCGGACTGGGTGGCCAGTGGCACCTGAAACTTCTCACTTCTTACCTCAGCCCTGCCCAGCCGGTCCTCGGTCGTGATCGAGAGCGTCACGGTCTCGCCCGGCCGTACGACCATGCGGTCAGTCCGGCAGGACACAAGTCGGGAACGGCTCTGGCCTGGGATGAAATCGAGCTTGAACTCTATGCCGGTCACCGTTAGTTTCCGCAGTCGGTTCTGGAAGACTGCGTCGAGCTCGTGCGACACCCGCTCGTAGAACCTCGCGGCCGGTCCCTCCTCGGCAAGATAGTGCCGGACAACGACCGTCAGGGTATCTTCAACCGTGATCCTCATCTCCGAACGCAACGTCATGTCCTCCAATGCGCCCTCAGTCGAAAACAGAATCTCGGCCAGCGCGATAGCCACCATGTCCGCAGCCAGAGCTGGATGGTCTACCACGCGGCAGGAATAGACATGTTTCGTGGCTGGCGAGTTCACCGCCACTCTTACAGGAATCATCTCCGGAACTGGTCCAATCGTGCCCGCAATACCAGTCAAACGGTCTTGGGTTATCGTACCGACTGGCCGCGATGGCGAAAACAGCTTGAATGAAGTGGCCAGAGACGGCATAACGGTGTGAATCTTGCCACCGGTCATAGGCAGACTAGTTGCGCCTGCCGAGAACATCGGATGCCCAAAAGCAATAATTCGATTGCCCTCGCGCCAAGTTAGGGTTCCGATGGCCGCAAGACTAACATCGCCGTCCACTAGCGCCACCCCGACCGCACCGCCCGGAACAAGCAGTGAGTCGAGCCGATGCACCTGAGTTTCCACTTCGGTGCCGGCCGCGGCGACCGGCACAAGTCCGAATTCGGCAAGCCGTGGCCGGACAAGGTCAGCCAGTTGCGCCGTGTAGCCGGAGAGCGCGACCGGGACTAACAGCGGTGACAATGCAGGCGGGTCGTTTGAACTCCGTTTCTCAATCCCGGTTCCCGGAGTACCGGCCGGCAGATTCCAGATGTCGAGCATCTCGTTGATAGGTGTGATACCAGCAAGTGGCTCCTTAGAAAACCCCCAGGCATAAGCAACCGCGCCAGCCAGTTTCCCTTCAATGTACACCGGACTGCCAGACATGCCAGCAATTACGCCGGACCGTTCTAATCCGGCCCCTGATAGCCGGCCAAGAATCATGTCGCGTCGCGGACTCACATTGCGCATGACATCCACAACTTCGACCTCGAACCGCTCGACCTCGTACCCGGAGAACACTGATAGACCGTAGCCCTTCATTCCCGGCCTGATGCTGTCCGCTGAAATCGTCTCAACCGCCAGGGCTGACGAAAGACAAGAACACATAGTGTATAGCGTCAATGCCAATACCGCCGGGACCGGACGCACAACGTGAAGCTTAAAGCCTACGTCTCCGCTGACGCCTTGGTACCTGCTCTGTCCCAGAATCATTGTTCAGCGAGCTTATCCCATTTCGCGCGCCAGTCGGCGTAGTTTGGAAACTCGTGACAATTGACCGGCACCCAGAAACATGATTGCCTCTCCCACATCGTCTGCGGCACTCCAGGAACCATCGTAGCCGCATCGTATCCGCCCCCGGTTGGAAAGAACCAGGATTCCGCAGTGTCAAATGTGCCGAACAGATACCCGTGGCCGGAGCCGGCCTTGTCCAGATAGCGCAGCATCTGACGCAGCTTCTCCATTTTATCGTCCAGGATATCAGCCGGGAAGAAATTGTCTACCCCAGACTTGAGCAGACATTCGCACAGTAGTACGCAGTGGAATCGGTCCCCTTGGTAAAGCGTGAGGTCAGCCGAGCCGACCGGGGTCGGCACGTCTGCCCGACACGACCAGCCCGGCTGAATCAAAAGATGGCGTCGGATATGAAAGTAAGCGGCCAATATGAAATCGGTACTATTGAACACCCGCATTTCCGCTACGTCAGCCTTCAGCTTGAGCCAAAGCTGACCAGTGATGAACCCGTGCAGACCAGAAGGCATCAGCCGTCTTCCCGGTTTTGACCTAGCAGCGCGCCTTCAACCATCTCTCGAATCTGAGTGAGACCTTTGAGATTCAGCATCGTGACCCCAAGCCCGAGATTAGGTTCGCGCCACCTTGCACCAGCGATCGTGCTCATCACCTCGACGTGTTTTACCTCCGGATGACGCAGGAAGAATTCATCCGCAAGCACGTCGTGGAGGTTCTGCCAGCCAAGCGGAGTGAGCCGCGGAGTGGAGCCGGTAAGCATAACGCCCAGAGCCTTGAGCCCTAGAGAGACCGAGTCGCGGAAATAGTTCACCAGTGCAATCTTGTTTGGCGGTTCGCTCACAAACCAGGCCGACTTCTGCTTCGGATCAATGGCAAGGAACAGATCCTGATTCCCAAACGTATCATAAAAGTTGCGCCGAATAGGACGCTTATGCTCGAAGGCATTCTCATAGAAGCTCTTGAGCAGAGTAGGATTCGAGATGATACGCTGCGCCGCCCGATCCGCAGCAAGATGCTTGTAGCCATAGTGGTCCATGACGGCCAGGAGTGCATCAGACTCGTCGTACTTGGGCAGACTCGCAAGCATAAGACCACAGCCATACTTGGGTGACAGCCGCGCCAGCGACACCTCAAGCGAACGTTCGATATCGAGTCTGAGCTTGACCGGCATCTCCTACTCCCGTCGGCTAGCGCCGTGCCGCCGACCCATTCGTCTTGCACCTGCCGCCAGACTCCTGGTAAACCGTCCGAACTCAGTCGGCGTTGATGCCAAGTGCCGGGCGAACTGCTCGATATTCTCGCGGCCAAGAACATAGTCAATATTACCGATGAGCCAAGTACCCTGCAGGGCTTGACGCCGTAACTCGCTGGCCGAGACGAACCGGCGGTAGTACCCGAGGTCGCTGACCGGCACCGGGCGGAGCGGACTCAGAGAATCGAATGCAAGTTCAACTGCCACGATGACACCTGGCATGCGGTTAAGATGAGTGAGCAAGCCAGGCGGGGAAGACGAGGTTGCCGGCAGGACATGTACAGCCCTAACCTGTCCAGCAGCCAGCACCTGGTCAATCTCCGGCGCTGGCAGAAAACCAAGCCGAATCGCAACAAGCCCGATACCGATGTTGTGCAATTCGGGTTTCTTGGTGTCCACCTTCATGAGCTTGCGCATGGCAAACCAAGCTGGCCGACCAGATTCAAGGAGTGCGCGGAAGCTAACGTGAACGAGCAGGGAGGCCAGACCCTTGCGCCGATACTCGGGATGGACAAATATGTCCCACAGAGTCTCAAGACCGGTATTGGCGTCACGGTCGAAGTGACAGTGACCAGCCACTGACGACCAGGCACTGGAAACTGGAGAATCGGGGATTGACTCTAGCGTGAAGTCAGCTTTGGTCTCAGACAACTCCGTCCTAAGTTCGAACCGCTGGCCCGCGAGCGGACCAGAACGCACCAGGACATCCGAGCCGGTTCGGACATATTCTGGGCCCAGCCGCAAAGGACTGAACTCGGCTCTGCGACGCAGCAATGTCAACATAGGTCGCTACAATCCCCGTACCCGGCGACGGAATACGCGGGCCTCGAATTCATCAGTTGCCAAATGGTTGACAAACTGTTCCACCCCAGCTTTACGCAGCCGGTAGTTCCCGTTACCAATGACAATCAATCCACGGCGTACCCAGTCATAGATGACTGTTTCGTCCTTGGTCAACTGGACATAGGTCCGGAAGTCCTCGACTGGCCTCAGCGTGTCGGTATCAAGAACGAAGGCAATGAGCACCAAAGGAAAAGTCCTAATGACGATCTTGAAACTGGGCGGAAAACCGCCCTTGGCCGGCAGTACAGTAATCCCGACGATGTTTGCGGGCCGCAGAATGCGTTCAATATCGAACTCGGGCGTGAAGCCGAGCCGATTGCCGATGACACCGATACCAACGTTCTGCAACTCGATATTCTTGTCCGACGGTTTCATCAACCGCATCATCCTTATCTTAAACACGGCTCTCTCCTGGATCGAAAGCAGTTCCCGGAAGATGATATAGGTCATTATCGAAGCAATGCCCTTGCGACGGTACGCCTCCTGGACCGCAATGTCCCACAGCTCGACGCCAACACCCGGCGGGTTACGCTCAATATAGGTACGGCCGATACGCTTGCCGTCAATCGAAGCGAAGACGCTAGCCGTCTTGTCCTTGATTTCGGTCACAATCTCAAGCACCTGGTCTTTGAGCGGTCCGCTGAGAATACGGATGTGATCGTGGTCGAGCCACTGAAACCTCGGACCGATCCGGCCAGGACGCCAGGTAAACGGCGGCTCCTTTACAAAAGTCCGGCGGAGGAAAGCGGCAATCGGTCCGATAACGGGAAGTTCAGTGAGACCCACGTTTCTTGCCCCTATCGCATCAGGTTCGGGTTCAGCGCCACCGCCTTCTCCAAGGCCTCAACTGCCTTGTCGGTAAGCCCCTTGTCTCGGTACGCGATGCCCAGATTATGCCATGCACCATAGTGTTTGGGATTTATCTGTACCGCCTTGCGGTAACAATTGATTGCGGCATTGAGCCGACCACGGCAATATTCAGCCTGGCCCATGTTGTAGTAGGCCTGGACGAAGTCAGGCTGTAGCCGGGTCGCCTCGTGATAATTGGCCACGGCCTCATCATATCGAGCCTTCTCCATATAGATTGTGCCGAGATTGAAATAGGCCTGGGCATAGCTTGGCTCTAGTTCGATTGCCTTCCGCAGCATGGCAACTGCGTCCCCGCTGGAGCCGGAACGGTGGAGCACCAACCCCAGATTGTTGTAAGCCTCGACGTATCCAGGTCGCATCGCAATCGCCTTCCGAAAAGCTTCAACTGCACTCGACCAGCGCTG
>JBDRUN010000108.1 GCA_039801365.1 candidate division WOR-3 bacterium | reverse complement strand
GACGGATACAGCGGTCCGAACCGCACCGTGGTTTGTTTGAACAACCGGTCAAAGACATCGCCGTTGTTGTATCCGATAGCCTTGGCAACCGCCCCGCGGAAAGTTGCACCCGGGATGTAGTCCTCAGTCTCCATCAAATACTGCCGTGCCTTGAGCCGACTGGTGCGGAACTCCTCTTCCGGAACCAACCTGACTATGTATTCCGACTTGTCACTTCTTGCCAAGGTCTTCATGGCAACCGTTGCACCGCTCAGCTCTTCCTCGTCGAACTTGAAGTGACCAAGCCCACGCGACTTGGCAGCGCCGATGGCAAGCCCGGTGACCCGCAAAGCCTTCCAGAGGTCCTCCAGCAGTTTCTTCTGCTCTTCAGTCGGCTCGGTAGTACAGGTAATTTCTGCCCTGAACTCGGCGTCTTTCAGGAAAGGTGCGGTCGTCTCCCAGTCAAACAGCCGCTCGGTCTGTACCGTACGAGTGCGGCGCGAGATGGCAACCCCGACCCGGCGCTGATACCCGGGCGAGGCGCCGTCCTGCGCGTCTTTGTACAGCTCCCGCGCTTTGCCCAAGAGCTCAGCATCATCAAATCTAAGCAAACCGGTTCCAAAGATACTTCTTGCCTTGCTCTCGCCGAACAGCCGTTCTGCCTCGATGCTGAGCGCGCCTTTCAGCGCTGTTGCCGGAATAACCGGATACCCGTCGTGGTCGCGTGCGGTTGCCTTGTCCGCAAACCACGACGCGGTATGCCCGCCGATGGCAAGACAGTTCTCAGGCGTCAGCTTGATTATCCATCCTTTCATCCGCCCTCCAGTTCAGCAAGCTCAAGCAGGTCAAAGTAGCCGGTGTGATAGTCACCGTCTTCTTCCTTACTCACAAAATAGTCCTGCCACGCATCCGAATCTTCACGCTTGATGTCTTTCTCTAGTACTTCCTTCAGTTCTCGGTTTCTGGCTACCTGATAGGCAACGTTGAGCCGGGCCACTTCAGGATGCTCCAGCAGATGAACACCCAGGGACTTCAGTTGTGAGCGGGAGACACCCCGATCGTTCATCGCCTTGCGCACCTTCAGCAGGTTGTTACAGAACTCGTCCCAGGCATAAGGCTTGCGGGTCAGCCGGTACACGCGGCTGCTGCCCAGGTCTCTGGTGAGACACTCCTGACGCAGAGTCCTGATGTCGCGGTTGAGCGGAGAACCGCCTTTGATTACCAGCCAGTCAATCGCATCTTTGTCCCGTCCGCACACGTCAGCCAGTTCATAGCCGTAGTTCTTGGCGCTCTTCATCAGAGACTGAGCGTAGTCGAATAGATACCGAACCGGCAGATGGCAGTCGGCAATCAGGTATCCAATGTCCAGCCGCGCCTCGGGTGTCAGTTGCCCGTTGAGCTTGCTGTGGAATTCCTTCTGAATAGCAAGCACCGCGCTAAGCGCGCATCTTGCCGGCACGAGTATCAAGACGTCGTCTCCACCTGCGACAAGGTCGAGCCAGTGACCATCACCCGCGGCTTTCCGCGCTACTTCAAGGCAAGACTCTACCGCATCCGCAACGGCCTTTGACAGCTTCTGTCTTCTGTCCCAGTCGTTACCTAGCCGCGAGCCCATATCCCGTGCATCACAGTAGATGACCGCAAGGTCGTCCTCCTCGCCGTTATCCCGCCGCACCAGATCGGCAAGGTCGTGCGCCCGCTCAAGCACGTTCATTTTCACATTGTCGCGGCACGCCTTGCGCTTGGCCAGACAGGATGGACAGATACGCTTCTCATCGCCTTCGTACTTGTCATCCTGTTCGCTGGCCAGGTACCGGCCACACGACTCACAGCGCACAAGATACCCGGGAATCGGCTGCCACCCGGCTGACTCCAGGGCTTTCTCGTCCTTGCGTCTGCGCAGCTTGGCAGAAAGCGCCCGGAACGCCTCCTCGAACCACGCGTTGTCCCCGTCTGCCGGGCGCTCCAGCGGAACAAATACCGCGGTACAGGAACCAGTCACAGACGCCTTCTTGAATCCGCCCTCAATGCCCTGACACAGTGACTCAGCCTTGCTGAACGGCACAAGAACAAGGCCGGCTCCGCCGTTTGCGTAGCACACCGATTCACCCGGCAAGTCCTTCACGATGTCCCTGGCCATTTGGTCTATCCCTTTCACTATCAGGCTTGCACCGGCGATTTCCATCGGCTTGCTGGTGGCAAACACGTAGTCGTGAATCCGGTCCACGTCATAGCCGATAAGGGCTAGAGGCGGGCCGGCTGCACTGCCGTTCATCGCGCAGAGCTTCTCAATCAACTCCTTCATCTCCATCAGGTACTGCCTCCTTTCTTGTCCGGCTCCCACAGCAGAGTCTCATCACCTCCGCGAATGCAATACACGCCTTCAAAACAGATACCTGCATTGTTGAAGACCGTCCTCACTGACTCATACTCCTTGCCTATGCCTTCTGCCCGCTTCTGCACCAGCTTCTTGGTTTCGTCAGAGTCTCCCGCAGGCACGAGTCCGACGCGCAGTTTCCCTTCTTTGCGATAGAGGAACGCCAGCGCTATGCTCTGGTGCTCCTTGAAGTGCTCAAACTGCTTCCGCTTGAACTTAATCTGGTCCTGCAGGCTGACAACCTGCAGGGCCACGGTATCCTCAGACGACCTCGGAGAGGCGTACTTGGCAAAGGCAGAATAGCGACACTCCTTGTGATTCGACTGGAG
Source organism: candidate division WOR-3 bacterium (assembly GCA_039801365.1). Classification (NCBI taxonomy): domain Bacteria; kingdom Pseudomonadati; phylum Caldifarciminota; species Caldifarciminota bacterium. The sequence goes on along the minus strand of JBDRUN010000108.1, from coordinate 4,274 downwards.
TACCTTGAGCCGGTCTTGCAGGAACTTGACCTCGTCCTCGGTACGCTTCCTGCGTGCCTCCAGATACTCCGTACCGCCGATTCGGTCAGCCTGCACATCACACCCGTCCACAAAGCGCAGGATAGCCGCAAGCAGAAGCATATGCTCCGGCACGATGCCGTCGGGCAGACCTTTGCTGTCACGGAGCTCCTTCAGCTTGCTTTCTAGCGTCGGCCTCCTGCCCGTGAGTATGGCGTGGCCATACGGCTCATCAAACTCGGTCGCGCCGTTCTCGTTCAGAAGTTTCATCCTGCCGCGGTGATACTCGGCCAGTAGCGCAACTGCTTCCTTCTCCTTCTTGTCGTCAAGATAGCTGCCACTTCGGATAAGCCGAGCAGACGTATAATGGTGCCACTCGCGCACCAAAGACGGCATCAGGGCAATGGGCAGTTTCTTCCCGTTTACCTCATATTCCAGCGCCGAGTGGCCGATGTCGTGCAGCCAGATGGCGCAGATGAGCAAGTACAGGCCCAGAGAGCCGCCGACTTTGCCCAGCAAACCGTTGTCCTGATAGGCAGAAAACAACTGGTGTGCGAATCCCAGGAGCCTGAGCGTGTGTAACCGGGAATGTTCCACTGTTTCTGGTATCTGGTCGCCAATCCAGAGATGCTCCCACTCCTTCAGCTTGGCTTCCAGCTCCTTCCTGTGTTTGTCTTGCAGCATCGCCATCAGGTATCGGCCGTATCCGAACCTGGTGCGCGGCTCACCCAGAGAAGCGTTGACCACCAGTTCACCGAGCGAAGACCGGGGGTACTCAGTCTGGTGCTCCTTAGGAAGGAACAAGAACTTGAACGGCTCCGGGAGCCTGTCGTACTCACCGCTGCTAATCTTGCCACGAAGCACGTACCCGCGCACCTCATCAAGCCTCTGCCGGTCCCAGGCAACAGGCAACTCAGGCATTATGATGATGTGTGACGACTTTTCGTGCGCATAGCATACCCTGACGTCCTCACTGGTAAATCCCAGGAGAGAAAGCACGGGGATGATGCCTTTGTACCCGCCGGTGATATTCAGGTAGCGTTCGTCGTAGTTGCCGTTTTTCAACGGAGACTTGCGCAGCTCTTCTATTACGACCTTGGTCAACTCGGCCAGCCCGGCGTGGAACTGCTCCTTGTCCCCTACATCCAGCTCCACGCCGGATAAGACGTACCGCGGACTCACACAGACGCCGGAATACGCCGACTTGATAGCATCCTTGTTTGTCTCAAACCAACCCTTTATTAGTTCTGCAAACGACTTTGTCTCCTTTGTCGGCACGAATACAAGGTCAATAGAGACGGCCTCACCGTTGCGCTTTGGACTCAGTTTCTGAAACAGCAGCAGCAAACTCTGAATCTCAGCACAGGGTGCATCCTTGGCACCTGTTGCTACATTGAACCCGCAGAGAGAAGTCTTCAGCGTTTCCGTATCTGGCGGTCTCCTTTGTTTGAGGTCAAGCGTGAAGAACTTGTGCAGCTCGTTTCTCTGGTCCTGCGACAATCCGCCCTCATGCTCGTCCAGCATATCGCCCAAAAGCCTGTGGGTGTAATCCGTGCTCAGCGACTCACCGACCGTCGTTACTACGAGTATCCTCTTCATCACCCCTCCCTCACCGCTCCTCTCTTCCCTCTCATCACTCATGATTTATCACTCCTCCCTTTTCTCTTTCCCCTCTTCCCTCTTCTCTTCTCACTAACCACCAACCCCTAGTCTCTATGCACTATTCACTCCCCACTCTGCTCAGCACCAACTGGCAGATGCGGATACCAGGACGAAGGTGTAGCGGCAGCTGGCCGGTGTTGGTAATGAGAAAGAACAGTTCCTCGTTCTGCGTGCCAGGCTGGATAAAGCCAGTTGTGATGCTCAGGCTGAATCCGAATATCGCGGTACGAGCCTTTGGTGTTACCCAGCCGCAAAGACCGTCAGATAGCGTAATTCGCTCCACCGTCTTGCCAACCACACGGCAATTGGGCTGCGGCCAGGGAGCAACAATCGGCCCTTCCTGAGACGCTGTCCGCCGCCATACTACGTCAGAGTCAGCAAGAACGCACGCCGGGTCTACCATCTTGCCGCTTTCTCTGAAGAACCCAAATTCTGGCTTGAGCCTGAGCTCAATTGACGCCATACCAATAGCAGTCTCGTCGAACGGGTCAATCTTGAGCCATCCAGCTGCAATCTCCTTCAGAATTTCTGCCTTGCCGAGTATCATGTCAAAACCAGTGGAATGTGATATGTGACCAGTAACAGGCAACAAGACCGGAACAGACTGTCGCCCGTCGCCAATTTCCCGTCCTCTGTTGCCTGTGTCATTTCACTTCGGCCACATACCGACCCGACCATTTCTGACTTCTATCTCTATCCGAGTCCACCAGTCCCACTCCCGTATCCCACAATACCCAATGGCTCCATATATATCCCGATAACGCTTCCGGCAGCGCCGGGGCTCCACAATTTCCGGCGGCGACCGGGTCGGCTCCACATGCGCCTCGCCCGAATCAGTCCGTACAATCACCCAGGCATGCTCCACATCAGAGGCAAACAACTTACCCCTTATCACAACCGCTATGTCTGCCTCAAAGCCCATCTGCTCCAGAGTGTGTTCCAGTGCTGCGCTCATCTCAGTACAGTCAAATTCGTTCTCTTCGTAGTCAATGGGCCAGCCGATTGTCCCCAGGAACCTGCGTAAGTCGGCAACACTCGTGCGCCGAGGCCTATCCGTGTAGTACGAATCTATCGGAACCAGACTTCGGATTCTGGCGTCATATGTACCTGTAAGCTTCCAGTATTTCTCCTGGACCCCTTCCCAGCAGCGCTGTGGTACGATGACAAAAGATCTCAATCCGAAATCCGTGATGTGCCCAAAGACAGCTAGCAGCATGAAAAAGACAACCAGGAAAGCCGGAAGCACCACGAACAATTTGAATAGACAACCGAGTGTCTCAAAAAAATCTTTCGCCTTGCTCTGCCTCTCCACGCGACGTGCCTCTCACGTATCTTCCCCTTGTCACAGTCTGAATAGGACAAGCTGACATATCTTATCATCAGTCTTGAGCAGAACTACGTTCGGCCCGACGTTGCAGACAAGGAAGAAAAGCTGTTTGTCTCTGGTGCCGGGCTGGACAAACCCGGTTGATACCTGAAGATTCAGGCCGCGGAGCACGGTCCTGCCCCGCGGGGTAATCCAGCCCGCAATATCGTCAGGCAGCGAAATGCGCTCGCGAGTCTGGCACACGATGGTCTTGCCCGGCGGTAGCTCGATGCTGTTGCCGCCCTTCTTTAGCTCCAGTGCGTCTCCGATGTCAGCGTACTTATCAATGGTCAGTGGCTGGTCGCGTTTCTTAAGTTCAAAGTACTCGTTGCTTAAGAGCAGTTCTACCGATGCCGCCTTGACGTTTTCCTCGATGAACGGTTCTATCCGTACCCATCCTTTCTCCATCCCGGTCAGTATCGCTGAGCGGCTGAGTATACTCATAGTAATTCTTCCTCTATGTTTATGTTTTTGAGTCGAACTTTTCGGCTTCACAATACAGCAACAACTTCTGCACACGCTTGAAGTCGTTGGCCGCATCGCTGGATGACTTGTCGTATACCACAGCTTGCGAGAGGTTCCTAAGTTCTGCCACAAAAGCGGCCTTGTTGCTGAGCTTCCTATTCAGGAAAGCGTCAAGGTCAGAGACCGCTTTCTGCCGGGCCTTGACGACTTCTGGCTTCTCACCGACGAGTAACATATGAGCTGCTGTCACTATTTCGTCGGCAGGAGCCAACTCCGCAACCTGGTTGGCATCAAGGAGGTATACTAGCTTCTCCTTTCCACCAATTACTCTGCTGCCTAGGGAGAAGTCGCACGGAAAAGCAAGCGCGTAGATAAACGCCCTCAGGGTATCAATGTTATCAAGCAACTGCACAACTCGGGGATGCAGACAACGCGGGTCCTCGGATAGCACTGAAGGAAACCGCGCTTCGAGCATGGCCGCCTCTCGCTCACCTCGCAAAACATGTAAGGGAGCCGGGTCTCTCCGCGTCACACCGGCGCGATAAACCGATTCGGTATTCTTGATATTGACAAACCCCCGGGGCTTGACGAAGTGCTGCCCACGGAAGACAACGATCCGGTGGCGGTCGGTGAAGCCCGGTACCTGGACGTAGTTCTCGGCGGAGAGAGCCGCCTTTGCGGCCAGCAGCAGCGCGCGGCCGGGGGCCGAAACCGAGTCGTCCATGTAGTAGTGTAACCACTTGGCAACGCTGGTATCAATGGG
>JBDRUN010000107.1 GCA_039801365.1 candidate division WOR-3 bacterium | reverse complement strand
AACTGCCTTGTGTCATTGTGAATGTGATGCGGGGCGGGCCCGCGACCGGCACACCGACACGGACTTCGCAAGCGGACGTGATGCAGGCGCGTTGGGGCACGCACGGTGATCACCCGATTGTGGCGCTCTGCCCGTGGAGCGTACGAGAGTGTTTCGACCTCACGGTCGAGGCTGTGAATTTCTCCGAGCGGCTGCGCATCCCGGTTATCGTGTTGATGGACGAAATTGTGGGGCACATGCGGGAGCGGGTGGAGCTGCCCGATCAGGCGAAGTTGTGGCAAGCGCCAGCCGGGCGTAAGGAGCCGTCAGATTACTACCACTATGAGGATTCAACGAATTTTGATGCAAGGATTGCGAGTTTCGGCGAGGGATACCGCGTGCACCTGACGGGTCTTGTCCATCGCAAGGACGGATTTCCGAGCGACGAGCCGGAGATAATCAAGTGGAACTTGGATCGGCTACGTGACAAAATTGAGGCAAACCGAGCCTGGCTGTGGGACCTGACGTTTGAGGACATCGGTGCTGAAACGGTGATCGTGTGCTACGGCAGCGCGGCGCGTTCAGCAATGGAGGCCAAACGCCAGTTCGAATCGAAGACCGGCAGGAGCGTCGGGATTCTGAGACTGCGGATGGTGTGGCCGTTTCCATTCAAGCGTCTGGTTGCACTCCTGCAAAGCTGCCGGCGAGTTGTGGTGCCGGAGATGAATCAGGGGCAGCTCAGTCGCTCGGTCGAGCAGGTTGTGAACCGCGACGTGCCGGTCGTGCCGGTGCTGCGGTACGACGGCGAGATGCTGACTCCAGAAGAGGTGCTGGAGGCATTATAGATAAGAGGTGGCTAGCAAACAGGGCATGATGAACGGCGAAAGACAGAGACAGATGCCGGGCGAGTTCCTTGATTTTTTTCGGTTGGATGAACGGTTCCCACATATCCTCTGTCCGGGTTGCGGTATTGGCACCGCAATGGCCACGATGGTCCGTGCTTTTCTCAGACTTGGTGTCAACCAGGACGATTTGTGCGTTGTTTCGGGTATCGGCTGTTCTTCGCGTGTCCCCGGGTATCTCGACTGTGATACATTCCACACCCTGCATGGCCGCGCGATTCCGGCTGCAACCGGGGTCAAACTGGCCAAGCCAGACATGAAGGTTGTGGTATTCGGTGGCGATGGTGACATCATGGCGATCGGTGGAAACCACTTCATCCACGCGGCAAGAAGAAACGTTGACCTGACAGTATTCGTGATCAACAATCGAACTTATGCGATGACCGGTGGCCAGTACTCACCGACCACACCAACCGGTGAGCCCGCCGCAACCGCACCATACGGCAATTGCGAGCGGAGCTTTGACATATGTTTTATGGCCCGGGCCTCAGGCGCGATGTTCGTGGCCCGCAGCACGACATATCACGTGGCGCACCTTCAGAAGATGTTTGAGCTGGCCCTGGCCAAGACCGGCTTTTCTGTTGTCGAGGTTGTGTCCCAGTGCCCGACACTGTATGGCCGGCAGCAGCGAATTGGCGACGCGGTCAGGATGCTCCAGTGGATGCGCGACAAGTCGGTTGACGTCAGCAAAGTTGATGACCCCTGGAGCGAAGCCGACCGGTTCGTCATCGGTGTGTTGCACGACCGCGAGGAGGTGCCTCCGTACACCCGGCTTTATCAGCAGGTACGAGAACGGTCGAAGGGCTCGGCTGAATGAGGATTGAAACAAGGCTGGCAGGGTTCGGCGGACAGGGTGTGATTCTGGCGAGTGTGATTCTAGCCGAGGCAGCAGCGGTGTACGAGGGCCGGGAGGTAGTCCAGACTCAGAGCTACGGTCCGGAGGCGCGCGGCGGTGCGTCCAAGGCCGATGTCATCATTTCGGACCGGCCGATTCTGTACCCGAAGTGTCGCAGGCTGGACGTGCTTGTGTGTCTAAGCCAACAGGCGGTGAGATGCTACCTTGCGGATGTGAAACACGGAGGAGTGGTCATCGTTGACAGTTTTCACGTACCGGAGTGCCCGCGGCAGGGTGCGGTACGTCTGCCTTTCACCGAGACGAGCCGGACCAAGTTGGGCCGGGAGCTTTTTGCGAACATCGTTATGCTTGGCGCGCTGAGTCGTTTGACCGGTGCGGTTGCGCTTGACTCACTCAAGCAGGCAGTCGCACATCGGGTACCGCCTGCGTCACTAGATGCGAACCTTGCGGCACTGGCCGCGGGCTGGGAGCTGGTTCCGGACCGCTGACGCAAACGGTTCTTGACCCCACAAGCGTCACGGTTAGACTAGCGCGATGGCCGAAGTCCTGACGTTCATCCTGGCCGGCGGGCAGGGTGAGCGGCTGTACCCTTTGACTCGAGACCGGGCCAAACCCGCGGTGCCGTTTGCCGGCGCTTACCGTATTATTGACTTCACCCTTTCTAACTGCATCAATTCTGGGTTGCGACACATCTTTCTGCTTACTCAGTACAAATCCTATGCCCTTGAGAAGCACGTCAGTCTAGCATGGGACATCTATTCGGCCGAGCTCGGCGAATTCATCAGCCTGTTGCCCCCTCAGCAGCGGATGTCAACTGACTGGTATCTCGGTACTGCCGATGCGGTGTACCAGAACATCTACTCGTTGCGTGAGCTGAGTCCAGAGTATGTACTCGTACTTTCCGGGGACCACATCTACCGGATGGATTACCGTCGGATGCTGCGCTTCCACCGACGCAAGTCCGCGGATGCCACCATTGGATTATACGAGGTGCCGGTTGGAGAAGCCAGCCGATTCGGAGTCATTGAAGTAGATGAGAAATTCCGGGTGCACGGTTTTGAGGAGAAACCGGCCAGGCCCAGACCGAAACCCGGCTCAACTGATCGCGCGTTGGTTTCGATGGGTGTCTATCTGTTCACGACCCGGGCGCTTGTTGCGGCGCTGATGGTGGATGCCGAGAATCCGGCCTCAAGTCACGACTTCGGCCGGGACGTGATTCCGGCGATGCTTACCGGATATAAGGTTTTTGGTTTTCCGTTCGAGGATGATGCCGGCCGGCCGCTGTACTGGCGTGATGTCGGTACGATTGATGACTACTACAGGGCGAACATGGACCTGACCGGTGTGCTGCCGGCGTTCAACCTGTACGACCCGCGCTGGCCGATTCGGACCCGGCCGAGGCCGGACCCGCCAGCCAAGACCGTGCATGCTGATTTCGAGGGCAAGCGGGTTGGTCTGGCACTGGACTCGCTCCTGTCCGGCGGCGTTGTGGTATCGGGTGCGAGAGTAGAGCGATCAATACTCGGACCCAGGGTCAGGGTGAACTCGTATGCGCAGGTTACTGATTCGGTGCTGTTCTCGGACGTTGATGTTGGGCGTAATGCCAAAGTCCGGCGGGCAATCGTTGACAAGCGGGTCAGGATTCCACCCGGGTACGAGATTGGCTTTGACTTGGAGCAGGACCGGAAACGCTTTGCCGTAAGCGAGGGCGGGGTCGTGGTGCTGGCAAAGGGAACCGAGTTGTGAATCTCATAGATCCGACAATCGCGGGGCGGGTACGAGAGTTGCTGCGGCCCGGCTTCTACGGGCCAAATGTCAGACGTGTGCGGTTGATTCAGACTCACACCTCCTGGGTATTTCTGACCGGCGAGTACTGCTACAAGGTGAAGAAGCCGGTCAATTTCGGGTTCCTTGACTACACGACGCTTTCAGCGAGGCGGTTTTTCTGTACGGAGGAGTTCCGGCTCAACAAGCAGCTCTCAGCCGACATCTACCTTGCGGTGCTACCGATAACCCTGGGCCGCAGAGGGGTCGTGCTTGGTGGTCGGGGGCGGGTGATTGACTACTGCATCAAGATGTGTGAGCTGCCGCAGAGTGCGATAATGACCGAGCAGCTAAAGCATGGCCGGGTGACTTTCGCACATATTGATTCCGTAGCCCGGCAGATTGCGTTATTTCACGAGCGGGCCGAACGCGGGCCGCAGGTCGCGCAGTATGGCAGTTCGGAAATCGTTCGGTTGAACTGGGACGAGAACTTTGCCCAGACCCTTGATTTCCGGGGCCGGACAATAACCTACCCGCAGTTTGACTTCATCCGGCGAGCGGTTGAGCAGTTCATTCAGAAGAAGCGGCATCTGTTTCGACACCGGCGCGAGGCTGGATTCGTGCGCAAGTGCCACGGTGACCTGCATTCTAAGAACATCTTTATCATCGGGCCAGACATCCGTATCTTCGACTGCATCGAGTTCAACCCGCGCTTTTCGTGCTCTGACGTGGCGTCCGAGGTCGCATTCATGGTAATGGACCTTGACTATCATGACCGTCATGACCTTGCGAACTTCTTTGTCGAGCGATACGTTGAGTATGCGCGAGACCCCGGACTGTTGCGGCTCTTGGACTTCTATTTGTGTTATCGGGCATACGTGCGCGGCAAGGTGACGAGCTTCAACCTGAATGACCCGGGTATGACTGCGCAGGACAAGGTTGAGGCAAAGACCAGTGCACGTCGGTATTTCCATTTGTCCGAACGCTACGCACGCAAGCTCTTTGCCCGCAATTGGTTGTGTGCGATGGTTGGTCTGCCCGGAACCGGCAAGACTTACATCGCCCGCAGGCTGGCGAGTCGGACACTGGCGTTCCACCTCTTGTCTGACTCAATCCGCAAGCAACTAGTCGGCATACCAGTAGGCACACACGTCCGGCCAGGAGCAGACCGGGGTATCTACCGCCAGGACATCAGTCGTAGGACTTATGCTGAGCTATTGCGGCGAGCCCGGGTGCTGCTTGCCGCAGGCCACAGCGTAATCCTAGACGCGACGTTCTTGCGCGAAGACTCACGGCAGGAGGTAAGGGACTTGGCACGGCGGGCCGGGGTGAAGGTGCTGTTTGTGTTCGCCGACTGCCCGGAAAAGACAGTTGTTTCGAGGATGCGCCGCCGACTACACGCACAGTGTCTGTCCGACGCCGACATTGGAATCTATCGCCGGATGAAGGCCAGGTTCGTGCCGCCAAAGCCAGGACACAACCTCATTAGGATTGACACCCGACAACCGGTCAACCGCTCGCTTGAAAAAATTGAGCGCGTACTACTTCATCGCTGACGCGCACTTGGGTGCAGGTACGGCTGAAGCCGAGGAGAGGCTGCTCTGCTTTCTTGAGACAGTCCGTAGCCGGGCCAATGTCCTGTACGTGCTCGGTGACCTGTTTGACTTCGGTTTCGAGTATCGCAGGGTCATACCGAAGTGCGGAGTGAAAATCCTGGCCGAGCTTTCAAGACTGCGCCGGGACGGAACCAGGGTAGTGTATCTGCCAGGAAACCATGACTTCCGGTTCGGCACATTTCTGTGTCAAGAAGTTGAAGTTCCGGCCGGCAAGAATCTGGAGCAGGAGATTGATGGACTGCGGGTGTGGATGGGCCACGGCGATGAACTCGAGCAACGGCCGGTGTCGGTTCTGTTCCGAAGTTTCAGCCGTAGCCGGACAGCGCACTGGCTATACTCTTTGTTGCATCCCGATGTTGGTGTGAGTCTGGCAGACTGGGTCGCACGCCGCAGCCGGGAGCGACAAGCGGATGAGAAACTGAGGGAGCGGATGGCAGAGTTTGCGAAAACGAAACTGGGTGACGGATTTGACGTCGTAGTGCTGGCGCACTCACATCTACCAGAGCTGCGGCGGTACGGCTCCGGTATCTACCTGAACATTGGAGACTGGCTAGAGAATTTCACCTATGGCGTTATCAGCAACAGGGCTGTTGCGCTTGAGCGGTTCGAAGGGCCGGGACATGGACGAATTGTCTAACACTTCACGCAGTGTCCCAGAACCGCCCTCTGCTTCTTCTCCAATGTCAACGCTAGTCCTGGGCGTGTGGCATGGTATCCGGGCGTTCCTTAAGCTGATGATGATTGTCGCTCCGGTATATACCGGTATCACCATTCTGCGCTACACGCCGGCGCTCAGAACGTTTGCCGACTTTGCTGCACCGTTCATGCGGTTCTTCAGGCTGCCGGGCGAAGCGGCAATGGCGCTGATTCTGGGTAATGTTATCAACCTTTATGCCGGCCTGGGTGCGATAACCGCGCTGAAACTGCCAGTTGACCAGCTTACCGTGCTGAGTGTGATGCTGCTGTTATCCCACTCCCAGATCCTTGAGACGGCGGTGTTCTTCCAGATGAGGGCGCGGTGGTGGCTGTTGTGGGCGATCAGGCTTGTGGTTTCGCTACTGGCCGGCGCGGGCCTGGGCCGACTTATCGTTCGCGCACCAGTAGACGTAGGTACAGCTGGAACCGGGCTGCTGGCGCGTCTGGCCCAACTGCCCTGGTATGGTATTGGGCCGGCGGCATCGAACTGGGCTCTGGGGCTGTTCGCAACCGCGTGGAAGATGCTCGCCGTGCTTGTCGCGATATTCATCGTGCTTGAGTATGCACAGCGCTATGGCCTTCTCGAAAGGTTGCTCTCGGGTGTGAACCGGGTCACTCGATACATCGGGCTTTCTCGCGAGGCCGGCCTGCCATGGCTTGGCGGCAATGTGTTCGGTATTGTGTTCGGTGGTGGGCTAATTATCGAATCAACCCATGCACACAAGCTGAGTTCCCGGCAGGTGACACTTGTTGCCACATTCCTGGCTTTGTCGCACGGGTTGTTCGAGGACACGGCGATATTCGTTGTTCTCGGAGCAAATCTCTTCTGGATCACGGTGCCGCGTATTGTCCTTGCAGTCATCGTCACCTGGATGCTGAGTCGGATTCTAAAAGAGACGCCGACAGATGTCTGAGTAGCAACGCAGGAGCGTAAGCCATTGCTTGACTTGAGCGGTCAGGGGCTTAGAATTCCCTTCGATATTCCTAAAGGAGGAATCGTGTCTGGAAAGAACGTGTTTGTGCTCGTGGCTGCGGGTCTGGCGCTCGGTTGCGGCCTGTCTTGGGCGGCGCTGATTCAGCCGGAGCTTGTGAGCATACTGGATAATGCCGGTCCGGATGAGAAGATACCGGTTGAGTTCTTCATGAAGGAACAGGCGAAT
>JBDRUN010000106.1 GCA_039801365.1 candidate division WOR-3 bacterium | reverse complement strand
CGAACCGGGGCAATGACACGATTCGGAAGACGACAACGACCCGGGGCCATGACGTCCAGACCGCGGGAATGAACATTGGTGGCCGGGTCAAGGCGAACAGCCCGATTACGCCGCGGATTACTCTGCGCAGCACGGATTACACTGAGCGAAACTTCAGAGCGTGGTGTCGGATTGATTCAGCCGGTACCCAGGTTTTCCGAGACAGCACGGACATTGACAGTGTGCCAGAGGGCGGTAGTCGCACGTTCTCGTTCCCACGCAACTGGAATGTCGGGCCGGCTGGCGCGACTTACAACATTACAATGTGGCACAACTGCGGACCAGACCAGAACCGGACTAACGACACTCTACGCGGTACCGCAACCGCAACCGACCAGATTCGCATCCTGATGCTCTATTCAGACTACGGCCCTCCGGATACGACGCTCGGCGTGAGGCTCAAGGCACTTGGTGACTCAATCGAGTATATGGACGTCCAGAATGCAACTCCGACCCTGGCCCAGTTGATGCCCTACGACGCGGTCGGCGCCCAGAGTAACTATGCATACTCGAACAAGGTTGCGCTTGGCGACACGCTGGCGGCGTACGTAGATGCTGGTGGCGGGGTAGTGCTTGGGCACTTCAGCTTTGCCAGCGGATGGGAGATGGGTGGTGCGATAATGACCGGCAACTACGCAACGATTACCGCGGGAAGCAATACTCACTCGAACACGACCATGGGCTGGTACAATTCTGCCCATCCGGTCATGGCCGGGGTTGATTCGGTCCGCGAGTACTACGCGGGCACCTGCAATTTTGTGGCGACCGCTGAGTCAGTGGCGCGCTGGGCCGACGGCCGGCCGTACGTGGCGGTATCAGCCAACCAGAAAGTTGTCGGCCTAAACCAGTACCCTGGTATCTACAGCCGGACACCGCCGCAACGGGGCGGAGACTGGGCGCTTGTCTGGCACAATGCGTTCGCTTTCGTTTCAGGCTCAGTGGTCGGTGCGAAGGAGTTTGATCCGTTTGCGCCGGCGCTGCATGTGACCCTTTCGACTGCGCCGAATCCGGCGATGCGCGAAGTGCTGGTTAGCTACATGGTTCGGTCCGGTGAACAGATGAATATCGGCATATTTGACCAGACCGGGCGGTTGGTCAAGACGCTTGTTTCAGGTCCGGCTAGACCCGGACTGTCCAAGGTCGTATGGGACTTGAAGGACAACGACGGTCGTAGTGTCGCTGCCGGTGTCTACTTCTGCAAGCTCGTAGCTGGTGACAAGACCCAGACGAAAAAGCTCGTAATCGAGTAGTTCATTTCAGATTCTTCTGGGCGGCCTTCGGGCCGCCCAGCTTTTCTTACTTACTTGGGCCGCGGCTGCTTGCGCTTGATGTATTCGACTAGGTTGAGAGCATTGCGGTCGCCTGGGTGCTTGGCCAGGTAGCGATTGAGGATTTCCTGGGCTGCGGAGAGTTGTCCAGCTTCGATTTTCACGTAGGCGAGTCGGATGTCAATCTCTTGAGACTCCGGGAACATTGCGGCGGCGCGGGTGAGTGCTGACTCGGCTTCGGCAAAGCTGCCGAGTGCCGTTGCGATAACCGCAAGGTTCACGTAGCCATCGTAGCTGTCCGGTGCATACTCGACGACCTTGCGTAGGTGTTCGGCTGCCCTGAGTTTTTCGCCCTGCTTGGCGTAGATGCTACCCAGACTGGTATGGCTTGAAACGCAGTAGTCGTCCCGGCGAACCGCCTCCTCGAAGCAGCGTATCGCGGAATCAGTTTTCGGCGGCTTCATCGCCATGTACGCCTGGCCAGCCCATTCGTAGCCGTAGCCGAAATCAGGCGGACAGATGGCGTTGCACCGACGGAACATGGCCAGTGCGGTGTCCGGGCCACGGCGAAGCAGGTTGATGCCGTCCACGTAGTAGTCAATGAACTCCGGATGTTCGTAGACCGGATCGAGCGGGATCGTGTCGGCTCCGGGTCGTGCTTTGTAGATCACTTCGGGCGCGGGACCTTTTGAGGACGGGAGGCTGATGGGACAGGCATAGTAACCACGGCGGAACCGAGGTCGCAGAAACAGTGCCCTTTCGGCCGCGGCCGACGGTTTCATGCCGGTTGAAAAGTAGATGTAGGCAGGCTTCTTTTCAAGAACATGCCGGGTGTTATAGTTGCGTTCTTTCCAGTAAACCTTGCGGCTGAGAATCATCTCCGGGTGAAGAGCAATGACCGAATCAGTCAGGCCGAGCATGTCCACCATATTCCGGTCAGAATACCATGAAACCGCGCCAATCGTAGTGCAGGCAAACCAATCATCCGGCCCGAGACGGGTACCAAGCCAGCGGCCGGTTGCTGTCATCTTGTCCACAAGACCGGTTTCAAGGATGTGGTTGCGCTTGATATCCTGGCGCACAGTTCGGGGTCGGGCAAGCGGGCCGAAGAATGTCAGCGGGATGAGGGCAGCGAGCAGAACCGTCTGGACCGGCTTCGGTAGCGACAGAAGCCAGATACTTTCGCCGATGAGTAGGTAGAACAGAAATAGCACCGGTACAAAGAAGCGGTAAATGCGCAGGACATCGCCGCCGACGCCGACAGTGTAGAGGGCGTGGCCGAGCAGAACAATTACGGCAAGAAAAAGGGCCGAGCCAGGTCTGAGCTGTCGGTTGCGTGCAGCAACGGCTACCGGGACCGCAAAGGCCAGGCCCCAAATACCGTAGGCCTGGTAGAACTCAACCAGATACTGAAGTCCGGACTTCAGGTATGATACCGAGAGTCCGGTCTTGGCGTAGAACGTGTTCGGGAACAGCCGGCCATAGTAGGCAAGGCGCCAGACGAACAGCGGTGCAGCCAGCACTACGAACGGCGCAACAAGCGCGGCCAGATAACGGAGCGTTGAAGCAGTAGACCGGTCAAGTAACCGGCGCTCTCGACCGGGGATTACCGTTTCTGTTGCTGTCTTGCCGCTGCGGGTCAATAGTCTGCGCAGCCCGAAGTCGAGCACGGCCAGAGCCAGGAACAGCGTTCCCTCAGGGCGGGTCAGTGAAGCCAGGCCGAAAAGCGTTGAGCAGGTGACAAGATTACGTACGGTGTGTTCCTTCAGGTAGTAGTGGTATGCGGCGGCGACAAGCAGGCTGAACAGGCCGGTTTCCATTCCGGACACACACCAGTAGGCGAACGCGCCATTGAAAGCAAGAAGCAGTACCGCGGCCGGCGCAAGCAGGGGAGGGCCCGAGGTGACCCGGCGGACGGTCTGGAACATGATGAAAATAACGGCTGCACCGCAGATGACGCCCAGGACCTGGGAAAGTGGTATGATGGTGGTGAATGGCAGGCCGAGAATGCCAAGGGCTGCGAGCAGCATCATCCAGATAAAGTTGGTGTAGCCCTCGACTCGCTCTCCCGGATTGAATACCGGGCCAAGTCCGCGGACAACGTTGCGGGCATAGCGGTAGGTTATGAATGAATCATCCTGCAAGAATGCCGATGAGGTTGAGTGCCAGACAAAGACCACAAGTGCCACAGCCAGAAAGAACCAGGGTAGCCGGCTTGGGATTCTAGGTCCGGGCATGGCTAACCGTCGATCAGCTCGTGCCGGCAGCGCATGCAGCCAGTCTGGTTCGGCCGCTGACAACCTTGGCGCTGAACGGGCCGGAGCGAATGGCGCACAACTGGGCCTGGGCGTCGGTGATTATCTGGGTAGCCTTGCCATTGGGGCCTTCGAGCTGAATTGCGGCCTGAGCGCCGGCAATTCGACCTTCAAGCATTGCCGTTGACGCTTCTTCGATGCCAGCAACGTCACCAGCAACGTAGATGCCCCTAACACTCGTTTGCATCGTTTCGTCATGCCAGGCCAAATGTCCGCCGAGCTCGGGCACATACTCCATACGGCATCCGGCCTGCCAGAGGAGTTCGGTCAGCGGTGTGAGACCCACGGCAAGACAGATGGTGTCAAGCTTGAGGGTCCGGTCGGTACCGGGAACTGGTCTCAGCATGCGGTCCACTTGGCAGATGACCGCACCACTCACTGACTCCCGGCCAATGGCTCGGCGCACGGTGTGAGATGTTAGAATCGGCACCCCGAGCCGCACTAACTTTGCGGCGTGGACGTGGTAACCACCTATTCTGGGTAATGCTTCGACCACTGCTTTCACCTCAATGCCCGCCTGGATAAGCTGGTACGATACTATCAGACCGATGTTGCCGGAGCCGACCATGAGCACTTGAGTTCCTGGTCTGACTCCGAACACGTTCATGAGGGTTTGGACCGCGCCGGCACCATACACTCCGGGCAGATCGTTACCCGGGAAGAGGAGACTGTTTTCCTGTGCACCGGTTGCAATCACCAAAGCCTCCGCTCCGAGTTTCCAGAACCGGTCTTTATTAGCAAGTCCAAGAACCCACGTCTGAGTTTCTGATTGCGTACCCGGGTTATCGGCTGGCGAGCGGCGATACAGGCCGACGACCGAAGTTCCGGGTAGAAGCTCAACACCGGTGTTTGCAAGCTCGGCGGCCAGAATTCGCGCGATGTCAACCCCGCGTGTACCGCAGTACTGGGCCCGGCTGCCGAAGAATTTGTGAGTCTGTTTAGTGAGCTGGCCGCCTGGACGGTCCGAGTCGTCAACTACTACGGTTTGCACGCCAAGACGGGACGCGGTAATCGCTGCCGACATGCCGGCCGGGCCAGCGCCAACTACGGCTAGACGTACAGTCTTCACAATAGTCTGCCCCGACCGACCTGGCGCTCGACTCTGATATCGGGCCGGACAGGCTCCATGCATACCATGGTATTGGGCCGACCGTCAACGACCATGAGACAGGACGAGCACTTGCCGACCGCACAGAAGAATCCGCGTGGTCGGTTCATCTTCTCAGTGTGTCGGAACACCCTGATACCGTTTGCCACCAGGGCTGCGGCAATTGTCTCGCCGGTGTACCCGATTACGGGTTTTCCCTCGAAGAAAAAGCGGACTGCTGCGCCCCGCTCGAACCTAATGATCGGATGTTGAACGATGCGGCCTTGGTCTTTCCGGGATGCGAGCGACGAGGTGCAGGCGGCTGAGTGTTCAGCAGCTCGCCGACGCGCGGGCCGGAGGCCAGGTGCCCGTAGCTCGAAGGTTGGTGTTCGTTTAGATGGTCTGCGCATGTCGGACCGCGTTCTCAAATATCCTGATGCCCTGGGGTCTTGTCAACTCGGATGGAGTGCGGGTTCTTGCGGACCAGCGGTGCCACTCAGGGTGGTGCTCGGGCCGCGTATAGCGCTCGGGATGGGGCATCAGCCCGAACACAATCCCGGAGGGGTCACAAATGCCGGCAATGTCCTCAACCGAACCGTTGGGATTGTCCGGGTATTCGGCTGCTTCGCCGTACCGCGAGACATAACGGAACACTACCTGACGGTTGTCGTTGAGTTTCTTCAGCACCCCCTCGTTCGCCGTAATGAACTTGCCTTCGGCATGGGCAACCGGAAGTTCACACACCTCGGGCAGACCTTGAGTGAAGATGCAACGGCTGGGTTCGGTCCGTAGGAATACCCAACGGTCTTCGAATCGGCCTGAGTTGTTTGTGTCCAGAGTCACAGTTTGAGGCTCAAACGGCCGTTCGAAACCGGGCAGGAGTCCAGCCTTGACGAGAACCTGAAATCCGTTGCAGATACCAAGAATCGGCTTGCCCTGTTTGCAGAAACGTTCGATGTCTTCAGCCAGGTAGTACTTTAGTTCATTGGCGAGAATTCGGCCCGAGCTGATGTAGTCGCCGTACGAAAAGCCACCTGGTATGACCAGGAGCTGGAACTCAGCCAGGTTCCGTTCTCCGGACTTGAACTGATTGATGTGCACGCGCTCGGGCTTGGCTCCGGCCAGTTCAAGGGCATGGCAAGTTTCAACGTCACAGTTAGTGCCGGCGGCAAACAGAACACACGCTTTCACCACTGGCACTGAAGATAGCGGTCAGCGTTGCGGTGTCAAGCGCTGGCGCGTGGGTGTAGGGTCGGTGAGGCTCTTGGAACGAACGGCGGGTGATGGAGCAAAGTTGCAGGGAATGCACTGGCTGGCGTTTTCGGATGTAAGGAATACGAGAAACAATGCCATGCTCCGGGATCTGTGTGGCAACGCTCGATCACTGTGAAGGCAGTGCGATTGCTGTTCTAGTGGTCATCACGAGTCCGGCTCGACACCAATTTTGTTCAGCAGATGACAAGGACTGCAAGCCAGGTCCTGGTTGTGCCTGCCCTGCCTGGGCAGCGTGACAGTCAGACATATCAAGGGCGAAGTCGTGGCTCAGCCCGAAACCCAGCCGCCTTCTGAACGCCGGTCTTGCACTCTAACCTAGCCCACAAATCAGCGTCATTCTATTACACCCAGTCAGATTGACCTTGAATCATCGGGCGATAGAGCCCGACAACTCCTTGAACGCTAGCGACATGGGTGCCATCTTATATACGGTCTCGGCCAAAGAGTTAGGACTTGCCTGGTGCTTCACAGACAGGGTGGAAAGCAACCCCTCGGACAAGTACTGAGGTAGAGTATCGGTCAGACCCGCAGACAAACCGGCAGGTAGGCGACCGGTATTACCCCGGTTCAAACTGCGGGTTGAATCCCCCATCAACCCCGAGGGCGGTCACCAGGACGACTACCGCTACATATACCCGGATTTACCGCCAGGTCACCCGGCTAACTACTTGAGCGACAAACTCTTGGGTAGATACAGAGTTCAACCCCGGGGCTGTCTCTGGGTCTACCTGGGGGACTGTCCCCGGGACAGTCCCCCAGGCTGTCTGGCACTACATCTGCCGGATGAGTGCCCTAACAACATCTACAGCCCCGCCCCTTGCAACTATTTGACTTGCGCAGGGTTACGCCATTGGTGTCAAAATGGGCTTCTGCACTGCCGCAGGTCGCATGAGAAAACAGCGTCAGCAGTTAGGTATACGTCCAGACAATAGCAGGCCGGGGCGGGTTTGTCCCGCCCCGGCGTTGGATGTCGGATCAGTACGACCCGACCAAT
>JBDRUN010000105.1 GCA_039801365.1 candidate division WOR-3 bacterium | reverse complement strand
GCCAAGCAGGGATTCGAAATTGACCGCCGCGCTATCGTGCTGGAAGAACCACTGCGTCATCCGGGCGTGTATGACATCCCGGTGAAACTCGGTCATGATGTCCTTGCGAACATCAAGGTTTGTGTCGCTGAAGCACCGGCAGGGTCTGATACCGGCAGTCCTGGCAGACCGGCTTGACGCTCTGTGGTCGAAGTCCGCGTTGACGGCCTGCTCATAGACAGCTCTAGCAATTCACCGGTCGTGCTGCTGCGCGAACTTGACGGTGACCGAATTCTGCCAATATACATCGGCCCGTTCGAAGCGTCAGGAATTGCCTACGCCCTGCAGAACACAAGGTTCCCGAGACCAATGACCCTTGACCTGATGTGGCTTGTCATTGATGGTCTGGGCGGCAAATTGAAGCGGGTCATCGTCACGCGGATTGAGGACGATACTTTCTTTGCTGAGGTCATTATCGAGGCCGGTGGCAGGGTGCTCGCAATTGATGCCCGGCCGTCCGACTCGGTTGGGCTCGCACTCCGCGCTGGTGCGCCGATATTCGTTGCCGACGAGGTAATGGACAAGGCCAGCCAAGTCGTGTCGGCCGACGACGAGGAGCGGCTCGCTGAACTTCGGGCTAAGCTCCGTTCGATTGACCCGGAACAGTTTGGAAACTACAAGATGTAATACGATGAAGTCTGAGCCGCTTGACCGGTGCGACAAATCCAAGTCTCTGAAGCAGCAACTAGAGCACCTGCTTCGTGGTACTGACCGTGTGGAGACAGCAGCTGAACTGGAGGCGCGGCTCGAACGCTCGGCTAGAACCGGCCAGCCCCTGCGCGTCAAACTCGGGATTGATGCCTCAGGCCCTGACATTCACCTCGGCTTTGCCGTGCCACTGCGCAAGCTCCGCGAGTTTCAGGACTCAGGCCACATCGCGGTGCTGATTGTTGGCGACTTCACGGGTAAGATCGGCGACCCGTCCGGCCGCTCCAGAACCCGACCCCAGCTCACTGACGCCCAGATACGGGAAAACATCAGCCGCTATCGCGAGCAGGCGTTCAAGATTCTACGACCGGACCGGTGCGAGTTCCGCTATAACTCTGAATGGTCTGACGCGCTGACTGGCCGGGAAATTGTAACCATCGCCTCGCGCTACACCGTGGCTCGTATCATCGAGCGCGAAGACTTCAAGGCTCGGCTCAACCAGGGCATACCGATACACATGCACGAACTGCTCTATCCTCTTTTCCAGGGTTACGACTCAGTCGCGGTCAAAGCCGACGTCGAACTTGGCGGCGCCGACCAGTACTGGAACCTGCTTGTCGGCCGGGAACTTCAGCGCGAGTTCGGTCAGGAGCCGCAGGTCGTCATGACAATGCCCTTGCTTGTCGGTCTGGACGGTACCCAGAAAATGAGCAAGTCCTATAACAACTACGTGGGCATTACCGACCCGCCAGACCAGATGTTTGGCAAGCTCATGTCGATCCCGGACTCAAGTATCATGGACTACTTCCGGCTCTGTACTGACCGGACCGACAGCGAGCTGTCGGAAATCGAACGACGGCTCCAGAGCGCAAACCCGCGCGACATCAAGGCTGAGCTTGCCCGAGACGTGGTCACACTCTACCATTCAGCCCAGGATGCTGAACGCGCCGCCCGGGAATTCGACCGAGTGTTCAAGGACCGAGGTGTGCCTGAACAAATTCCTGAGTTCGGCGTACCGCCCGAAGGCCGAAACATCATCGCCCTGGCAGTGGAATCCGGACTCCTGCCAACAAAGAGCGAAGCCCGACGCAAACTCGCCGAAGGCGCGTTCTACCTTGATGCTGTTCGCGTTACCGACCCTAATCTAGTGGTGACGGTTGAATCGACTCCCCGCATCCTCAAAGTCGGCAAGCGGCGCTTCCTACGTCTGATCTCCAGCTAGACCCCTGCCTTTCGAGCACGGAAAACTGTGACCAGAACTCGCCCTCCCCTCCATTTCTTCCATCTTCGATAATGGTGGTACCTAACTAGTCGCGGTTGACAATGACTGCTTGGCGTCTAGCATATCAGCAATGGTCTGGCTGACAGTCACTGCATTCTTGCTTACCATCGTGGCCGCATTCGTAGGTTTCCGTGAATTCCTTCCCGGAGTGCTCACGGTACTGGCGAAGGTGCTGTTCGTTCTGTCGCTTGCAATCGGCCTTGTCGGATTGAACATCCTCATCCTGCGCCGCCCAATGTCAGAAAGAGACCCATCAGCCACTGGGCGGCCACCCGACTCAGGTTCGTAGCCTCGGCTCCCGATCCGCTCTCAGACAGGCGGAATCGGGTGCAGGAAGGTCTGGAACTCAACCTTCCGACGCTCAGGGTCTTGTGCAAAGAAGTGATAGATGCGATACTTAGGATTATCCTTGGGTGGACCGAGCGCAACGTCCTCAAGTTTCTCGTACATCCGGTCCACGTACTCACGGTTCTGCTCAAAGAAAGTCAGAAGCGCATCAGTGTCCGCCTCGGACTGCGCATGAAATCCGACCAGCAGGTTGCCATGTTTAAGAATGGAGATTCCCGGCTGTTCCAGCCACACGCTCATCCCAACTCGGCTCAAGTAAAACTCTCTCACTGCTTCAAATCTACGGGTCCTAAGGAAAACGATTCCTGCCATGCGTATTCCTTTCAGGTCATGACCAGCATAGGCCGGACTGGCAAGTCCAGCGACAGAGCCTATTCAGCGCCAAGCAAACACCAAGCACCCAAAACGGAACCGCCGGGGCTCTCCGCCGGTTCAAAACGCAACGTGTACCAAGCCATGTAACGTCTTGGCGCCGCTTGACTGGTGATTGTCAGTCAGTTATCTTACTTCTGTGATTCATGGCATTCAAGTCAAGAAGCTCAAGCTTGTCCCAGACGAACGCGGCACCGTAATGGAGATACTGCGCTCGGACGATGAGGTATTCAGGAAGTTCGGCCAAGTGTACCTCTCGACTGTGTATCCTGGTGTGGTCAAGGGATGGCACTTTCATAAGCAGCAAACCGATAACCTCTGCATCATCAAGGGGATGGCCAAGGTCGTAGTCTATGACGACCGACCAAGTTCTCCGACCAGGGGCGAAGTTCAGGAGTTCTTTCTGGGTGAGCAGAACCCGCTTTTGCTTGTGATACCGCCGAACGTCTTGCACGGAATGAAGGGAATCGGCACCGAGCCAGCGTACATGATAAACTGCCCGACCGAGCCGTACAACCACGAACAGCCAGACGAGTTCCGCCGACCTTGGAACGACCCGGCCATTCCGTACAACTGGGGACTCAAGGCGAAGTAACTAGAGAGGCTGATTCTGCATACCAAGAAACCGATCCTAGATTGCAGTACGGCTAACGCAGTGTTTTTTCTGTCTTGCGCATTCTGGTGGCTGGCATCTGCAATTGGCTGGTCGATAGTACGACCGTGAAGGTTCTTGCTACCGGTGGAGCCGGGTTCATCGGCTCCAATCTTGACCGGCAACTTATGAGCCGGAAGGGTTATCAGATACGCGTGCTCGACGAGTTCACCTATGCCGGTAATCTCGACGACTTCCCCAGAGCATACTGGAAAGACCGACGGTTCGAGTTCGTCCGAGCTGACGTCAGGGACCGCAGCGTAGACTCGGAAATGAGCTACCAGGCACGCCAAGCGTCAGGACACACGAACCAAGAAAGGGAATGAACCGAAAAGCCTGCAAGGAACACAAGGGCAGTAGACCGCGAGGCACCGTCACCTCATCCCGCTTTCTCAAAGAGGAAGGAACGAAAACAGGGAGGAGGTACTTTGCCCAGATTCAAGACGCCCTGGCCGACGTTAGACGCGGTCGTATGGTCATCGTAGTTGACGACGAAGCACGGGAGAACGAAGGCGACCTGGTTCTGGCGGCAGCCAAGGTAACCCCGCGCAAGGTGAACTTTCTAGCCCGGCACGGCCGAGGCCTGATATGCGTGCCCCTGACCGCTGAACGGGCAGCCGAGCTTCAGCTCAAAGCCCAGACCGAGTCTAACACCGCACTGCACGGCACCGCATTCACAGTCTCGGTTGACGCGGTCAAAGGTACGACGACCGGCATCTCGGCACACGACCGGGCAGTGACGATAAAGGCACTGGCCGATCCCCACACCCGGCCCGCAGACCTTGCCCGGCCCGGGCACGTGTTTCCGATTGTGGCCAAGGACGGTGGTGTATTGGTCCGGGCCGGCCACACTGAAGCTTCGGTAGACCTCTGCCGGCTTGCCGGACTCAGCCCGGTTGCGGTTCTGTGCGAAGTGATGGCGGACGACGGTCGGATGGCACGATTACCCGCGCTTGTACGCCTTTCGCGCCGGTTCGGTCTGAGGGTTATCACCATACGGGACCTGATTGAGTTCCGCCGCCAACGGGAGCGGTTGGTGCACCGGGTGGTTGAGACTGTCCTGCCGACCAAGTATGGCGAGTTCAAGGTAATCGTATACGAGGATACGATCGAACCCTACGCGCATCTGGCACTGGTCCGCGGCGACGTACAGGGCCACGAGCGAGTGCTCGTGCGAGTGCACTCGCAGTGCCTGACCGGCGACGTTTTCCATTCCCTGCGCTGCGACTGCGGCCAACAGCTTGAGCGGGCGATGGCGCTGATTGCACGTGAAGGCCGGGGCGTGCTTCTCTACATGCGGCAGGAAGGCCGTGGAATCGGACTCATCAACAAGATGCGGGCATACGCCCTGCAGGATAGGGGACTCGACACCGTGCAGGCCAATGTCGCTTTAGGTTTTGAACCTGACCTGCGGGACTACGGCATCGGTGCACAAATACTCGCTGACCTTGGTCTCTCAAGCATCCGGCTGCTCACAAACAACCCGCGCAAAGTTGTCGGCCTGCGCGGATTCGGGCTCGAAATCGTCGAAATGGTTCCAATCATCTGTCGGCCAAACCGAAGGAACGTGAAGTATCTTGTCACCAAGCGGGATCGACTGGGCCACCTCTTGGGCGACATCGAGAAAGGAGTAAAAGATGCAGACTAGACAGTACAAGGGTAAGCTCGACGCGACGGGTCGAAGATTTGCGCTCGTTGTGTCGCGCTTCAACGAACTCATCTCAAAGCAGTTGCTTGACGGTGCACTCGACTGCCTGGAGCGGCACGGAGCTCAGACCGCGGACGTCTTCTGGGTTGCGGGCTCGTTCGAGATTCCGGCAGTCGCGCTCCGGCTGGCCACAACCAAGAAGTACGACGCGGTCGTCGCTCTGGGCGCGGTCATCCGCGGCGACACGCCGCATGCCGAGTACATCTCATCTGAGGTAGCCAAGGGCTTGGGTAAGGTCTACTTCAAGACCGGGGTGCCAGCCGCGTTTGGCATCATCACCGCGGACACACTCGAACAGGCGTTGGAGCGGGCCGGGGCCAAATCCGGTAACAAAGGCTGGACTGCAGCTCTGACCGCAATCGAGATGGCGGACCTCGAAAAGCAGAAGTTAGAGTAGCCGGCAACCGCGGATGAGCACCCAGCGCTAAGGATAGCGGCGTAGGACGGTCCTGCTGGTACATATATGGGCGCGTCGCGGGATTCAGTTGGCGTGAGGCAGATGTGACTCAGCGCAGGCTGGCGAGGGAAGCAGCGCTTGAAGTGCTGTACCGACTCGACCTTGTGAATGACGAACCGGACGAAACTATCGAGGAAATCCTTGCGCGCAAGAACCCATCGGACGACGCTGAGACCTACTTGCGACGGCTGGTACAGGCAGTGCTCGACCACCGGCCGGACATTGACAGAATGCTCAAGCGACACCTGCGCAAGTGGCGGGTCGAACGCCTGCGTGTACTAGACCGCTCAATTCTCAGGCTGGCCTGTGCCGAGATGATGTACTTCGACGACATCCCACCAAAAGTTTCGATAAACGAGGCGGTTGACATCTCCAAGAAATTTGGGGACGACGACTCGGGCCGGTTCGTCAACGGCGTCCTAGACGCGGTTTACAAGGAACTGGAGCGATCAAAATAAAATCAGGAGCCAGCGTGCAGATGATTGAACCCCGACCTGTTACGGCCGGTACAGCGTCAGGAGCTTTGCGTTCTGCAATTGGCAATCTGATTTCCGCCCTTGTCCGTAGCCAATGAGGATCGGTATCTTCTCGGACGTCCACGCCAATCTTGAGGCACTCGAGGCGGTGCTTGACTTCCTGCGGACTCAGGGGGCGACGCGCTTCATCTGTTGCGGTGACATCGTCGGGTACGGCCCCGACCCAGCGGCCTGCATTGAACTCGTACGGTCCCTACGCGGTCCGGTCGTAGCCGGCAACCACGACCGCGGGGTACTGGGCCGAGTGGCGGCTGCTGACTTCAACCGCGCGGCACGCGAAGCCCTGTCTTGGACCGCAAGGCAACTTGCTGACGACGACCTTGCCTACCTCGACTCGCTGCCGCTCGTGGACCGGTTCGACATTCTCCACTTGGTGCACTCATCACCCTCGGCACCAGAGCGGTGGGACTACGTCTTCACCGTACAGGATGCCGGAGAAGAAATGTCCTTCTTCGAGACCTGCGTCTGTGTCATCGGCCATTCCCACTACCCGTTCATTGTCGAACGTCGCCAGACCGAACTGCCCAGGCTGGTTGGAAACTATAGCACCGAGCTCCGGCCGAATGCAAAGTACGTCATCAATGCCGGCAGCGTGGGCCAGCCACGGGACGGTGACCCACGTGCCTGTTGTCTGGTGTTTGACACCGACGCAAGAGCCATTTCGTTCCACCGGGTTGACTACAACATCCCTAAAGTTCAGGCAAAGATTCTCCGCGCCGGCCTACCCGAGTTCCTCGCCACCCGCCTGAGCCTCGGCCGCTGAGCCCAGACCCGCGTTTCTACCCACTCAACCACTTGACCGATGAGCCAGGGGTAGTGTCAATTCTTTTGTGTAACTTCCGACTGGCATTTTACGCTGCCGGCTTTCTTGCCTTAGACTTTGCTTGAGACCGGTGCTTGCGCCCACAGCGCTGCTCCCACCGTTTGTTCGCCTTCTGA
>JBDRUN010000104.1 GCA_039801365.1 candidate division WOR-3 bacterium | reverse complement strand
AAGCGGACGCGGCCGATGTGTACTTTTGCCAACGACGAGAGTTGTGCTCGAATCGTGTGCGCGCTGTTTCAGAAGGCGAACAAACGGTGGGAGCAGCGCTGTGGGCGCAAGTGTCGCTCTCGAGCCAAGTCCAAGGTAAGAAAGCCGGCAGCGTAAAATGCCAGTGGGAAGTTACACAAAAGAATTGACACTACCCCGCCTACCCGAAAACCGAACTAGCGACCAATCGAAGCTGGCTGGCTGACTTGCTTTCCACCTATCCAGCCCCCCCGCCTTTCCGGCTACCTGTGGCATTGCTACTTCGGTTCCTGGGACAACCTTGACTGAAGGCACAAGGTTCTTATCCTAGCGCCATGTACAGATCCAAAGACGCCGCCCGGTGCCGGGTGCTCGTATCAGGCCGGGTGCAGGGAGTATTCTTCCGGATGTTCGCAATGCGCGAGGCACAAAAGCTGGGTCTTGGCGGGTTCGTACGCAATCTACGCGACGGCCGGGTCGAGGCGGTGGCCGAAGGAGACCGCTCCAACCTTGAAGCGTTCATCGCGCGGCTCAGGGTCGGGCCAGCAGGAGCGCAAGTACGGGAAGTAGCAGTCGAGTGGGAGCCGTTTGAACACGAATTTGACGGATTCGACATTACCTACGACTAATTCCTGCCGGGCTTGACGCCGGAAACAGGCAGACTAGACTGCCCGCACCAGAAGAGCCGGCAATGAGTTTCACCACATCCCGTAGCGAAGAATCTGTCATCCTCATTGAGGTACTGCTTCTACTGCTCGGGATTGCGCTGCTCCGGCTGCTGCTCGACCCAGTTTCACGTTCGCTCACCACGGTCGTCATGCTCTGGATATTCCTACTCACCACTAGCTACATCGTCGGCGAGTTTGAAACTGCCGTCCGCGCCAACTTCGGATTCTCGCTCAAAACGCAGGCGGCGTTTGCACTCTCATATGTGGCCTACAGCGGTGTCCACATCATCTGGCCGTGGTGCGAGGGGCTCACGGTCAAATTCTGGCTCGGACTCTGGCTGTACTTGAACATCCTGGCCCCGCTTCTTGGACTTGTTGTCCGTCGGCTCATCCGGCAACGGGCCGTGCTTGTCACCGATCCGCCAGACGTTCCACGCGTGGAATTCAGGACAATGCCGGAAGCGTCGGTCAACAGTCATTGTCCTGACACCGCTTTGCCAGCCGACCGACAGTCGGCGGCTAGTCAGTTGAAAGACCGGGTGCAGTTGCTTCGCTGGTGGGGATTCGAATGTGTCGAGACGGTCAGCATTGGCGAGCTTGCTGACTGGCTGAGGAAGAACGCCGACCAGTATGGTCGGGTCAAGAACTGCGAAGTGGTAGTGGTGGACATTGCTGACTATCGAACCGAGTATGCGGTCTCGGCGGTTGCCGGCGACTACTTTGCCGATTTTGTCGGCATACCCTCATTCAGCTTCACCGGCTATCTTGTTGGGCCCCATCCCCGCCATATCGGCCCGTACGCGCCAAACGTTGTAGCCCGACGGGTGAAACGAGTCATTGACCTTGTTGTCTCCGGTCTTGTCATCATCCTCTCAAGCCCATTCATGCTGGCGGTGGCCGTGCTCATCAAGCTGGACAGCCCTGGACCAGTGCTTTACAAGCACCGGCGACTAGGACGGAACATGCGACCATTCTGGCTGCTCAAGTTCCGGACAATGTACCGGGACGCGGACGAACGATTGCATCGGATTCTCGAATCCGACCCCAAGCTGGCCGAGGAGTTCAAGGCGACGTTCAAACTCAAGAATGACCCACGCGTTACGCGGATTGGCAGGTTTCTGCGCCGGTTCAGCATTGACGAGGCGCCGCAGTTGTTCAATATCATTGCCAACCAGATGAGCTGGGTTGGTCCGAGGCCAATTGTTGAGAAAGAAGTTGAATACTATCGCGACTACTCGCTCCTGCTGTTTCGGGTACTACCGGGTGCAACCGGGCTCTGGCAGATATCAGGGCGGTCTGAGACGAGCTACCAAGAACGGGTCGAGCTGGACACGCGCTATGTCCAGGAATGGAGTCTGTGGCGCGACTTGGCGATACTGTTCAAGACTGTACCAGCAGTGCTCCAGCGGCGAGGAGCATACTAGGAAAGTATGCCCCTAGTGCTTCCTGCCGGAACAACAACTGGTGAAGCAGCATGGCCACACCTCTAGCCAGGTCTGCAGCCAAGAAACTACGCCGCACTGGTTCCGGACTCGTCGAATCTCCGTAGGGCCATGATAGTCGAAAAGCTCGATGTTGCCGCGGTACGGCTCTGTGAACAGCGAGGCATGTTTCCATCTGCCGCCGAACTGGCCCGGGCCGGACTTGAGCCGGCTGAATATCGCACGCGACTCAAGCGCCTTGCTGCTGCCGGGGTTATCTGCTCGTACCGTGCTATTCTTGTCGTACCGCCGCTGCTGGGCGGCGACTGGGTGTGGGCCGGGGTTCTGGCCAGTGCGAAACGGCCGCTCGGGGTCGGAAACGCACTGACCCGCAGGCTGCCGTTCGTAACCGAAATCGTGCTGAACCAGGGGTTACCTGAAGGGCTCGGACCGAATCTTGCCCTAATGTTCTACTCGCGCGACTTCGAAACCGAATCTCAGTTCATCCGCTCCGCCCCGGGTATCGAGTACCAAGAAGTGTATCGAGTTGCCGAGTATTCATTTCCGGTGGCGATACCCCTGTCCGGTGACGAGCGAACGCTCCTAAAACACATCGTCAAGTCACCAGCCGACGACATCCCGGCCCTGAGCAAGGTGCTGGACCGCACTCCCTCCTGGGTGCAGGCCAAACTGGACCGGCTTTGCTGGACCGAATCCAACCGGTCCGGCGTGATACGGGTCCAGCCCGAAGTAGACTGGACCCGGGTCGAGAACTTCGGACACTTTCACCTGCTGGTTGAGACCGGACACAGGTCTGAAAACATTGCTCGGCTTGCAGCCGAACACGGCTTCACACTATGCCTTCAGGGCCGGGCATTTCGCGGCCGCTATGTCCAGGTTGAAGCCGACGCGTGGGGCATTACCGACCTGATGTTGCGGGTGTCGGCACTGGAACAAGTACCAGGGATTCGCGTCGCTGGTGTAGTCTGGAACCAGCGGGTGTCGGTCAACTCAAGCTGGGTCCCCAAGCTCCTCGACTAGCGGGTGAGAAGAATCCGACCTCTAGGCAGCCCTGAAGGGCAAATCTCAGAAGCCAGGTCGCAGACCAGTTGGCCCGGTCGGCTAGGCTCAAACCGATAGAAGTACACACCCGGCGCTAGTTCAGCCCCGGTCCAGAACACCGTCCCCTCCCTGTCCGATTCCAGCTTCTGGACAATGCGGCCGAGCGAGGAGAAGACGACGAGCCGGCACCCGGTCGGCACTGAAAGCCGGAGCGGCCAGGAAGGCGAGACCAGTATTGTCCGGTCGGTCT
Source organism: candidate division WOR-3 bacterium (assembly GCA_039801365.1). Taxonomy (NCBI): domain Bacteria; kingdom Pseudomonadati; phylum Caldifarciminota; species Caldifarciminota bacterium. The sequence continues at coordinate 3,796 of JBDRUN010000104.1, read as the reverse complement.
GCCATTCGTTGTGTTGGCACACATCTTCCTCTCTGACTCCGGCGATTCCGGCCACGCTGCCCCGGACTACCACAGCATATGGTTGCCGCGACGTATAGACGTTACGAGCTCTGACCCGCAAAGTCCAGGTTCCGACGATTGGCTGAGAAAGCTGGCACACTTCCTCGACGTTACGTTCGTCCGCCTGGAGCGGATTGGCCCGTGACTCACCACAAAGAAACTGGTTGCCCCGGTAGCCGTTCTTATCCGGGCTGATGACCTCCAGGTCAAGGTCATTGACGATTGCAACCAGGGCCTCGGGCGCGGCCGCGGTGTCGGTCCAGACCAGCACGACGCGCAGTGGCTTGCGCTCGGTTATGTCAAACCGATATTCATCGTAATGGCCGGTGGTGAGCCCAGTTGTCTCATCCACAAACGTCAGGCGCAATGAGTCGTCCTCAAAATGGAGCATGTTCGCAAGATTGAGCCGACCCCAGCCGGCAGAGTTGTTGGGGAAATACTCGCCAACACTGAGGTCCTGGTCAGCTCCGGCAATTGCCAGGCCACGCATCAAAGCACTTGAAGGCAGCGGAATCGAGCGGCTGGAATCGGGTCGGCCCAGCGGAAACCAGCCTTCCCGCAGGTACTGACGACACAGCACAAGCGCACCGCTGGCCGCGGGCGCGGCAAAGCTCGTACCATCTCGCCGCGAGTAGTAGAATGGCAGTGGCCCATCGGCCGAGGTGATTGCTTCGCCCGGAGCCAAGATATTCGGCTTCGTGCGTTCGTCCCGAGTCGGACCGCGCGAGGAAAAGATGGCTACCCGGTTGCTGGCGACACCGTTCCCGCACGCGCCGATGGTAAGTGCACTCTTAGCACATGAAGGATGGCCGATACGGTAAAGCCCGATTCCCAGGTTGGCGGCTGCCCAGACCACGAGGAAATTCTTGTCCTTCCAGGCCACGGCGTCGAGGCTTGCGTCCAGCAGACGGTAGTAGCCGGGCCGGTCGTCGCTGCCGAAAGAACCGGAAACCTGGCGCACCGGCTCGCCCAGACCCAAAGCCAGCCGCACCGAGTCCAGCAGGTCGCTGATGTCGTCACTGAAAACATAGGCGCCATAGGACGTGCCGATGTCAACGAAGAAAATTCGGGCGTCCGGGGCCATACCATCAGCCTTGCTGGAATTACCGCAGACCGAATCGTTACCGGCCAGGGTGCCAGCGACCGCACTGCCGTGAAAGTTATTGAAGTCCCCTAACCCGGCATTGCGATAAAGCTTGTACCCGGCGAGCTTGCGATGACGGGGAAAGATGCCCGGAGCAGTCACCTGATAGCATGGATCGCGAAACTGGTCGTGCTCGGTGTAGATTCCGGAGTCGAACAGCCCCACAATCATATTCTGGCCGCGGATGCCTTTGGACCATACCCGACGACCGGCAAGCGTGTCCGGTGGCTCCGGACGCCAGCCGACCTGCACTACCCACTGGGCCTCGCAGTTGAAAGGTCGGCCCTGGTCTGACATCTGGACCCAGGACACAGCTTCAAGCCGGGCGACCTCTGCGGCCTGGCTGCTTTCGATCGTAAACGTGACGGTGCGCAGACCAACTGCGACGACGCGTCCGCCGATGGCCGCGATTGCGTCCGCGACTCGATTGGCTGACTCTCCAGGCCAAAGACAGGCTACCAGCTCAGCCGGCCCGTTAGTCGCGATAAGCTCTGGGGCAAGTTTGTAGTCCGGCTGAAACGGAGCAAGCCAGGCCACAAACGGGAGTCCAAGCACGAGTCCTGCCCTGACCTCCCGGGCCACGCGGCAGACGACTGTCTGGTACGCAATGTAGCATGCCGGCTCAAGACCACTGGCCCGCAACCCGGTTTGAAAATCAGTGCGCACCGGTTCGGTCAAGTGGACAAGCCAGGCAGAGCCGGGCCGAAGCAAGGACTCTGATGGAGTAGCAGGTGCGAGCCGGGTGTCGAGCACGGTGCCGTTGGCGAACCGGATGACATGGTTTGCCGCGTAAGGCTCAGGCGTGAAGGTCAGACCCCGGCCGGTCACTTGGATCCCAGGACCGACAAATGCCAGAACAAGCGACAACAGAACCAACGCTTCCTCCAACGACGCGCTAGCGCGTTATGCTCTAACCCCGCGTGGGGCAGAGCGCCGTGTCCTATGCGCCGCGCGTCTATTCCAACTTCAGTATGTCCACGATGGCCGCCGTTACCTCCTTCATGTCAGCCAGCGTTAGGTCGCCCATGTGGGCAATACGGAAAGTTTTCTCCTTCAGGTCACCGTAGCCGTTGGATATCTGCATACCGCGCTTGCCCAACTCCGAGTTCAGGTCTTTGACGCTGATACCCCGGGTGTTAGTCGCAGTGGTCAGCGTAACCGACTCGTAACCCGGCTCGGCAAACAGCGCGAAGTAACGCCTGGCCCAGTCGCGCGTGAACCTTGCCATCTCCAGATGCCGCTGGTACCGGTTCTCCATGCCCTCCTTCAATATGTGGTCGAGCTCAGCATCCAGGGCCCAGAACAGCGATATCGCTGGCGTAGTCGGAGTCTGGCGATCCTTGTCGTAACGCTTGAGCATGGCATCGTAGTCGAAGTAGTAGCCCCGGTCCGGGACCGTGCGGCACTTGTCCAGTGCACGCTGAGACACAACCGCAACTGCAAGACCAGGCGGTAGCGCGACTGCCTTCTGACTTGACGCGACAACGATATCCAGGCCCAGGGCGTCAATGTCAAACCAGTCGCCCATCAGTGAGGAGACCGCGTCAACAAGGATGAGTACATCCGGATACTTGTCCCCCATCATCTTGGCGATGTCTTCGATTGGGTTGCGTACGCCGGTGGAAGTCTCGTTCTGGGTCACAGCCAGCGCCATGTATCCGCCTTTGGCCAGTTCCCGGTCAATCATCTCAGGCTTTATTGCCTTGCCCCACTCGACCGTCAGGGCGGCAGCATCCTTACCGCAGGCCTTAGAAATCTTGAACCATCGGTCTGAGAAGGCACCGTTGACGGTGTGTAGAATCTTGCCGGTCACGACGTTGCGCACGGCGCCCTCCATCGTACCGGTCCCGGACGAGGTGAACCACATACAGTAGTTCTTAGTGCCGAGGACCTGCTTTGTCTTCTGTACGATACGCTCGTTCAGCTCACCGAATTCCTTGGACCGGTGACCAATCATCCACTTCGACTGGGCCTTGAGTATCTCCTCACGAACTTCGGTCGGACCCGGTATGAACAGCTTCTTGTGCATTCCTAGTACCTCCTATGATGATTGCGTCGAACTACCTAGGACACTGACTTCGACCCGTCGCCGCCGCGGGCCATCAAACTCGCAGAAAAATATTCCCTGCCACTGTCCAAGCGCCAGCCGCCGGTTCTTGACCGGCACCTGGACGCTTGGGCCGATCAGACTTGCCTTGACATGGGCGTCGGCGTTCCCTTCGGCGTGGTCGTATCCGGCCGCAGCCGGTACGACTCGGGACAGGGTGTTACAGATGTCTCTTGCCACATCAGGGTCATAGCTTTCGTTGACGGTCACAGCGGCCGTCGTGTGAGGAACCCAGACAAGGCAGATACCGGATTCCACACCGCTCTGGCTCACCGCTTGCTGCACTTGACTGGTGATGTCCAATAGCTCGGTGCGTGAACCAGTCTCAATTGCAAGCGTGACCATCAGTTGCCCAATCTTATCGAGTGGACCGCCGCTGTCAATCAGCCGCGTTGCCTCACCAAAAATGTACTCGAAGCTACCCCGTTGCCTCACGTAAGAAAAGTACTCGAAACAGGAGGCATAATCTGACCAGCCCTTACCAT
>JBDRUN010000103.1 GCA_039801365.1 candidate division WOR-3 bacterium | reverse complement strand
TGGGCGATGTGCGGGGTTACGACCAGTTGATATCCTGCCGCCAAGTGTTCCTGTTCCCAGTATTCCTGCATCAGTCGGCGTACGGTCGTGCCCTTAGGATGCCAGAATACAAGCCCTGGACCTGCTTCCTCATGGAAGCTGAAAAGATCCAAGGCGGGCCCGAGCTTACGGTGGTCTCGGGCCTTAGCCTGTTCTAGCTTAGCAAGGTATGTCTCTAGCTCTTGGTCTGAAGGGAATGCGATGCCGTATATTCGTGAGAGCATCCGGTTCTTCTCGTCACCATGCCAGTAGGCCCCGGCAACAGAGAGGAGCTTCACTGCCTTGATACGGCCGGTATCAGGCACGTGTGGACCTCGGCAAACATCGACGAACTCGCCCTGCTCGTAAACTGATATTTTCTCACCCGGGATACTCGCGATTATTTCCAGTTTGTAGGTTTCACCCCGATCTGAGAACAGTTTCTTTGCTTCTTCCCGGCCAAGCCAGCGATGCACGACTGGTATCTTTCTTTGCGCAAGCTCGCGCATCCTGGCCTCAATCCCGGGCAGGTCTTCTTCGGTGAACGGCCTTTCCACATCGAAGTCGTAGTAGAATCCTTCAGCAACTGCCGGTCCGATTGTCACCTTGGCCGTCGGGTAAAGCTGCTTCACTGCCTGGGCCATCAAGTGCGAAGCCGAGTGCCAGTAAACTTCCCGGCCCTCTTCTGAATCGAACCGGACCGGCTCGACCACTGCATCTTCACGGATTTGTGCGGAAAGGTCAACAAGCCTGCCGTTGACCTTTGCCGCAACTGCTGTCGGGTCGGCGAGTAGTGTCTCTGCGGTCAGGCCTGGCTCTACCTGGCGTTCCTTGCCGTTGACAACAACTCGAATCACGTCGAAATCCTACTGACACCAGCGCTGCTGTCAACAGAACCAGGCCGACTTCATGCCAAGCAGAACAGGGCACAGGGAGAACGAAGCATTGGAGCGGTGATGAACCGCAACCGCACGGGCCAGCCCTGGAAGTCTTGACAGGAATGAGGGGCGGAAGAGTTACGGAGTCCAGGAGAAGGAGAGGAATCGGTCGAACAGCGGTGTCTTGCGAAACTTGGTGCTTACTCCAGGGCCGAACCAGTCCTAATCCGAGCCGTCGTTTTTCAATAGCCCGAACCATTCGAACGGTTCAAGTAAGCGGCGCAGCAGCAAGTACGCCTCCTGATCGGGCGGTGCGTATGCCGGGGAGACTTCAATTGTTCGCGGACCTCGGTGAGGAATATTCCCTCGGGCAGCACGGTTGCCGGTGTCCAGTTCTGGACAACAGACTGAAGCCGTCAGAGCGTAACTGCGAGACAGTCCTGTAGAAGCGGTGCTTCAGACTCATACCAGAGGTAATCGAGGTTGAAACGGCCGAAGAATGAGAGGAACAGGTGCCGTAGAGAATCCCAGCCCGTGCTTCGTTGTACCGCGTCAGAGCTCAACGGCACACGAGCAGCCGGTTGCGGTAGCGGCGGACAAGTTTACCGTATTCGCATACCAGACCGATGATGTGGAGCGGTTGGACGTTGTGTTCATCAATCACCTTGAACGGTACTCCCCTGAACCTCTTTCATATATTCACGCGGCCATTCCATCTTCTGGAGCATCTCAGCCACCCAGGCCCGCTTCAAGTTGCCGGTGGCGGTCAGTTTAACCCATCGTTCGGGTCGGACAGTGGCATATGGTCAATGAATCTCATTGGCTCTTTTCTTAGTTCTAGCGTCGGTGTTGCTCTGTCCTGCCACGGTTCTCGGCTGGTTTTGCGCCCGTGCGGAGAGATTGATGCGTGTTCCTCCTGTTTGGTGAGCGGCAGGGGGTATGATATCTAGCCGTGGTCTGAGTTCTGACCTAGGCCCCGGCTTTGACGCAGCCCAGAAAACGCTGCTTTGGGGGACAGTACAGAGTGCCGGGGACAGGATTTGAACCTGCATGCCGCTAGGCACTTGGCCCTCAACCAAGCGTGTCTGCCATTTCCACCACCCCGGCAGGGGAGGAACTTGTCGGTCCTATCCGATCGCAGCCTAGAGACGGACCGTGTAGCATTATAGACAGCCAACATGAAGAGTCAATCCAGCCTACAGACAGTCAGCCGTTCGCGGCCATAGGTAAGAATGTATGTGCCAGCAGGGAGGGAAAAGCCGGTAGAGTCACAGCCAGACCACACAAGAGGGGGGAATGAGGAACCCGGTAAGCCGGGAAAGAGGAAGGAGTTGACCATGCGGCCGGCAGCGGAGTAGATACGCAGTTCACGAGACGTACTAATCCCCGGTTGCAGGCTGATTGTGGTTTGCATGCGGAAGGGATTTGGATAGGTGTTCAACGCACGTGGTCGGAGGTGGTCGGATGAACCTGACCCGATGCCGGCTACGAGCCGGTGTCCGACTTCGCAGGCGTTCGTGCTATAACCGCAGACTGCGAACAGGTATGCGTTGGGCGAGTAAGTGTAAGTGCCGTAGGCGCCCGCAATGTGAAGGTCGTGAGTGCGGGAGTCGTAGTGCCAACAGTTCGAATCCGGGTCAAATACATAAACGTCTCGGCAGTCCGCCCCGGTGTTCCAGCGCTGGCCGCCGCCAACCATATAGATGTGTCCGGCAAGCGCAATCAGGCCGAGTCCATGTCGACCCTGAGGCAGATCAGGAAGGCGGGTCCAGACATTGTTGCCCGGGTCATAACGGCGGAAGACTTTCAGGCTGTCCCAGCCTCCGGCGTAGTAGATCTTGCCGTCAAGACTACACATTGCGCCGTTGTGTGCCGAATCCGGGGACCGGGCACGGGGAGCCCAGTCGTCGGTGTTAGGGTGATAGCGGAAGAACAGACCAGGGTGTTCAGCACCGAATGCGACATAGATGGAGTCGTCGAGGACTGCGGCCGACATACCGTAGTCGGCATGCGGCATGAAGCGGTAAGACCAAGAGTCGCGACCGACATCGTAGATTTGGACGTAGTCGTAAGGAATCTCCAGCTCGCCGCCGAACACGTAGACACGATTCTCGGGCTGGAAATACACCGCACAGTGATTGCTCGTTGGGAACGGCATGCGTGCCCTTGGAGTCCAGACGCCGAGGTTATTGTCATAGCGGAATACCTGGTCGGTTCCGGCTCCGCCGTCACTGAACCCGCCCATCAAGTAGAAGTAGGTTCCTGCACAGCAGCCGGCTGTACGGTGAACAGCCAGCGAAGGCCGGGGTCGGCTCTGCCAGATTACTGAGTCTGTCTGGGCTAAGGCAGCACTGGCGAGGGCAACTAGTGCCGTGAGGCACTTCATACCGTATTGATTCTAGGCCAGGTGTGCGGTTTTGCAAGTATCAGCATGGCTTTATCAGGAATGTAGTCGGCGCTACCCTGCCTAGTAAATAGTAGGAGGGCGCTTGAAAGCAAGCGCACCGGTGGGCGGTCATGCTTGGTACGGACTGGTTGGTGTCACGTCCGAACTTGAGGCAGGGCTGACGATGATCCCAGACCGAACGATCAAGTCTTGACTGAACTCGGCTGGGGTAAAGCGAACAGCGAACTGACGTCGCGATTACCACTCAAAGGGGCGCGATTGCCGGCCTGACCCTTTGGGTCAAGACCCGCGATTTGGGTCACAGTGCTTTCTTCGCGAACTGGAGTTCTTCTCTTGGTTAGCCGGTATGTGTGGTAGCAGGGTCAGTGATTGATGTGGCCGTTTCGGGCACACCAGAAAAGCCGCATCGCGAAGCCGGCCGGGCTTCGGTTCGAATAGGGAACAGCGGAGCGGTGAGACTTAGGCCGCCAGCTGTGTGATCCTTGCGGGATGAACGTCGGTTCGGCTCTGTGTTTCTCTTTGCGTGATCGAGGTCGCTGCAGAACATGTGACTGTGCCTGTGATTGGAGCAGCAAAGTAAAGGGCACGCGGTACCCCCAGCCGAAGCAATTGTTGTTCGGTTGTCTACTCTGCGGGAAAGAGACCTTTCCCATCCGGGGGATGACCAGGAGGCCATTCAGGGGATGGAGCCACAGTTGTTCGTGTTCCCAAGCGCGGCTCCTGAAGAGCATGGAGCCGCCACTCATGGGCGTTCAGCATTGTGTTTGGCGACGCGCCAAAGTTCGACCTGTAGGCTGGTGTGTTCCTCATGCTGCGTAGTGCGTGTCTGAGATCCCGGAGTTCGGCTCCTGATCCTAGAGCCGTGCGCCAGACTTGCATTAGGTGTCAGGATAGACATAATCTTCTGCTTCCTGTACGTTACTAGGCAAATAAGGAGTCAATGTGGACCAGGACACCAGCAAGATTGTTGACATCGTGCGGGCAGAGCTTGAGCGGATGACGGCTGCGGGCTGCAGTTTCGCTGACGCCCGATACTATGAAGAAGATTCGTCCGAGCACATCGTGCTCTATGACGGTAATCTTGAAGCAAATACCGGTAGTTATGAGCGGGGCATTGGAATTAGAGTGCTTGCGAACGGTGCATGGGGATTCGCCGCAACTGCCGACCTAGGGCGTATTCCTGACTGCTTTGATCGTGCGTTCGCCAATGCTAAAGCTGCCGCGATCCTGCCCGGGTTTCCCAAAACTATGGGTGTTGCCAAACCGGTCAAGGGAAGTTACCGACCTCCGGTCAGACGCGACCCGTTTGATGTTCCTCTGTCTGAGAAGCTTGAGTTTCTCAGGACTCTCGATGACCGGCTCAGGCACAAGACCGTAACCCACCGTAGCATTTTGCTCGACTTCCAGCGCGGCAAGGTGCTGTACTGGAACAGCGAAGGTACCGAGGTAGATAAGTGGGTTCTGAATACTTTTGCCACTATGACGGTTATGGCTCGGGACAAGGAAGGACGCACCCAGCGACGCAGCTTCGAGCTTGCCGGCGACGGTAGCGGTACTAGGGGCTATGAGTGGTTGCTTGACGCAGATTGCTTTGCTGGGCATGCTGAACGCCTGAAAAAAGAACTTGGCGAGATTGTGGCCGCAGACCCACTGCCTCCAGCACGGCGCGACGTAATCCTTTTACCCGGTCAGGGATTCCTACAGGTGCACGAGACCATCGGTCACGCGCTTGAACTCGACCGCATACTCGGGTACGAACTCTCTTTTGCCGGCGGCTCGCACGTGCGGCTGGAGCATATTGGCCGACTGCGTTATGGTTCGGAAAAACTTAATTGTCGGGCCGGAGTTGTGCCAAACTCGCCGGGGACCTTTGGGTATGATGATGAAGGCTCGCCCCAGCGAGACTACTTGCTGATTGAGAAGGGAATGTTGGTAAATGTGCTCTCATGCCGGGCTGACATGGCCGAGGCCAATGCCAAGGCCGGCCGTACCGTAGTCCCGGAGTCAGGTACCGCGGCCAGAGCCACGTCGTTCTACCGAAGTCCCATTGACCGGATGACCAATATCAACATCGATCCAGGTGAAGATGGTACGCTCGAGGACATTGTTTCCCGGACTGAGAATGGCGTAATCCTCGACGTGCCGGTGTCGTGGTCGATTGGCTCGAACCGCGAACATTTCCACTTTGCGACCGAAATCGCTTGGGAGGTCAAAGAAGGTACGCTCACCAAGGTGTACAAGAACCCGACCTACCAGGGCCACACGCTTGAGTTTTGGCGATCGCTTGACATGGTTGGCAACCTTTCCACTTGGAAATTGCAGCAGGTCCCGAACTGTGGCAAGGGCGAGCCCAATCAGATAATGGAGCTAGGCCACGGTATTCCGGTGATGCGCTTTGCCAATGTCCAGACCGGTGAGAAGGAGTAGATTATGCTCGAACAGCGAATCCGTGAGCTTTTGCTGGCGTGCCGCGACTATGCCCGCAGGCAGGGCATCGCGGCTGAGTTTTCGTTCCACCGTGAGAAGTCAAGTCTTATCCGCCTGGGGAACTCCGCGGTTGCGCTCTCGACCTACGAGGAACTGACCCGGCTTGACATTCAGGTTCAGGAGGATCGAAGGGTGGGAGCATTCGGCATCCTGGCCGACATTACCTCGCTCGCTCAGCTTAAGCGGGTATTGAGCCGGGCTCAGGATAACTGCCGTTCAGCCCTAGAAAAGGACTACGCTCCCATCTTCGGCGCGGTGGAAGAAGCGATTGATGACTCATCGGGCTACGACCCATTCTTGGAGAGCCTGACGCCCGATGCCAAGGCCAGGCTATGTACCGAGGTCGTGAACAGCCTGAAACCTCGCGGCCGATACGACTTTTCTGGATCCTGGTCTTCAGGCTCTACCGAGATCTACTATACGACCACAGCGAATGACAAAGAGGCATACCGTCGACTGACCGATTCCAGGCTGGTACTCGTGCTCAAAGACTGGGACCGGAAATGGGAGCTTCAGGTTGAGCGCACCGCCAAGACGGCAGGTACTGAGAACGCCGCCGACATCGTAAGGGAGTTTACCGAGCTGCTGCCGGTCTATGAGAACAATCCGGGCTTTGCGCCCAGTGTTGGGAGGCAGCGGGTGCTTTTCGGGCCTCAGGCCATCGGCGAGCTGGTATCGCTTGCGGTCTGGTCAGGATTCCTCGGACGCTGGTACGAGGAGAAGCGGGCTTTTACCGGCGCGTTCAGGCCTGGTGACAGGCTGTTCGCTGAGACCGTGACGATTGCTGACGATCCGACGCACCCGGATGTGTTCGGTATGCCATTTGATCTAACTGGTGTACGCCGGCGTCGCTTCACCATGGTCGAGCACGGTGTTTTCAGTGGGGTCATGTACGACGCTGCCACCGCGGCGAAGTATGGAAAGCGGCGTACCGGCTGTGACATCAACAACCAGGATTTCGTGCTTGAGACCGGTTCGGGACCGGCCGGGCTTGAGGCCGGCATGAAACTAGCCAGAGATGCTTTGTACATACCACACCTGCACTACATCCATATGCCAGATCCGACCCAAGGCATGTTTACCGGTTCATCCCGTTTCAATGCTATGAGGCTTGAGAAGAGCGAGTTCACCCGGCCGCTGTTCTCGTCCCGGATAACCGATACCATCCCATCGGTATTCAACCACGTTGTTGCGATTTCTTCCCGTTCGGTACCGGTGAACACCTCCAGCACTTACGGTAGGCGCGAGCCCCAGGCCATCAGCGTGCCCGAGTACCTTATCTGCGACGGGGTGCGTATCTCTGATGCTGCAGACAGTTTCTAGCCGGATTGCCTCGGGCGGCCGACGCTGACCAGACTCCTCCCGCCGATACCAGCGTCGGGTTAATTGTTCACTCTCCCGCAAACCTACCCAAATCCCGATGTAGAAGCTGAAGTCTGCGGTCGAAGGCGTTCGGCACAGCGGTTGTGATGCGATGGAGTGCTTGCGCTGCTTTGGCGTGACGTTGAGTTAGCCTCC
>JBDRUN010000102.1 GCA_039801365.1 candidate division WOR-3 bacterium | reverse complement strand
TCAGACACGCCGAGCTTGAAAGGAAGGAATTCCTGACCGATACTATGGTTGTCCATAAGGCTGCTCCTCTCTCCACCCAATGGGTGAAAGTTGTTCATACCTGTTAGACGCAAAAGCTGACAGGAAATACAAGAGGTGCAGCCTTCTTTGTTGTAGTTCTATATCGGCACTAGGGCGCAGGGTGAAACCTTGACAGACGCGGTTTTGCGGCTATCCTTACAGCTTGGGCATTGCAACGTAACCACAGCAGCGCCAAGAGCATATGAACGCAGGAGGAGACGATGAAGTTTGCCAGAGTTGTCCTCATCGCACTTGCCGCGACCTTTTTTCTTTTCGGCATCTGCGGCCATGCGCCGGCAGTGCCTGAGAAACCCAGAGGCCCGGCCCGCGGCATGGTCGCAGTGGTACTGGCGTGTACCACACAGACCACCGACCCGAAGGGTGCGGATGTCGCCTATCAGTTCGACTGGGGCGACGGCACGCGTTCGGGGTGGTCAGCATTTGTAGCTGGTGGCCAGGCATTCGCCGATACGCACACTTACTCTCAACCCGGTTCCTATGAGGTCAAGGCCCGGGCCAAGAACTCAAAGAAGGCATCGGGCTGGTCTGAACCGCTGACGCTGCTTGTTGACCCAGCCGAGGGCGGGGTCCGTTGGAGTTTTGCCTTCACCGACCCGGAGGACCCGGAGGATTCAGCCGACTTCAGCCTCAATACCTTTGGACTCGACCTGGACCGCGACGCTGCCTATATCGGGTGTGACTACGGCGGGTTCATAGCGCGCAAGCTGGACCGCACGCTGCGCTGGGAGTTTGTGAATCCGGACGGCGACGAATTCATGGGTGGCGCCTCGGTCGGCCCGGACGGCACAGTTTTTACTAGCTGCGCGAACGACTCGTTCTACGCGCTCAACCCGAACGGCACGCGCAAGTGGGTCATCTATGTTGGTGAAGATGTCTATGCCACTCCAGCGGTCGCATCGAACGGCACGGTGTATATCCATACCATGGGTGATTCGCTCTTGGCCGTTAGCAACGGCACACGATTGTGGTCCTGTTTTACTGGCGGCGGCTGTTCATCGCCGGCAATTGGCAAGGACGGTACGGTGTACGTCGCCAACCAGGAGGGCAGCATATTTGCGCTCGACCCGACCACTGGCACCAAGAAATGGAGCTACTCGCTTTCCACTAGTGAAATCATGGCCTCGCCGGCAATTGATGACTCACTAGGCACTACTTACGTGTGCGACGAAAACGGCTGGTTTGCATCGCTCAGCCTAAGCGACCTTTCGGAAAACTGGGTCGTGCAGGTCGGCGAGGCACCTTCGTCACCGGTAGTTGGTCCCGACCACACCATCTACGTCGGGGCCGGTGGCAAGTTATATGCGCTCGACCCGACAAACGGCTTGGCACTCTGGACCTATGTACCGCCGCTTTCCGATGGGGTTGTCTCCACACCCGCGGTCTCAAGTTCCGGCTGCATCTACTTCCTTGTGACCGTGGGTAAACGTGCCCGGTCTGCGTCACGACAAGGTTCAGATAACCGGTTCGAGAACCCGGATTCACTCTACGCCGTGAACTCAAACGGTTCGCGGCGCTGGGCCTGCGCACTCGGCGAGGGCTTTTCGGCCGAGTTCATTTCCTCGCCGAAACTTGACGCCGACGGCAACATTTACATCGGCTCAGGCCTTGCCGCTTGGTGCGTGCGGGGCACGGGCGGGCCAGCCGCCTCACCCTGGCCGATGTTCCAGGCCGATGCTGCTAATACCGGACGGGCAAGATAGGACGCTCACACTCTACGTCCGGAAGACGACATCCGGTGAGCCCACGTGAACGGTCCGGCGTAATTCGTATGGTGTAGGAGGTAGTACGTGTTTTCCCCGGTTCCCCGTCAACCGGACCATGCCGCGATTGAACGCCGGGTTCTTACCTTCTGGCAGAAGCACAACTGCTTTGCCAAACTCGTTCAGCGCAACCGTGGCGGTCCCAAATTCCGATTCCTCGACGGACCGATTACTGCGAACGGCCCGATGGGCGTGCACCACGCTTGGGGCCGAACCTACAAGGACCTGTTTCAGCGCTACAAGGCGATGCAGGGCTTTGATCAGCGGTGGCAGAACGGCTTCGACTGTCAGGGACTCTGGGTCGAGGTCGAAGTCGAGAAAGAATTGGGCTTCCGGTGCAAGAAAGATATCGAGCAGTACGGCATTGACCGGTTTGTTGAGAAGTGCAAGGAAAGAGTGGTAAAGTACGCCCGCGTCCAGACTGCGCAGTCGGTCCTCATCGGTCAGTGGATGGACTGGGAGAACTCCTACTACACAATGTCAGAAGAGAACAACTACTCCATCTGGTATTTCCTCAAACGGTGCCATGAGCGCGGGCTTATCTACGAAGGTATTGACGTCATGCCTTGGTGCGCACGCTGTGGCACCGCAGTTTCGGAAATGGAAATTGCCACCGAAGGTTACCGGGAGCTGACTCATAAGGCTGTGTTTCTGCGTTTTCCGATTCTCACCGACAGCGGCGAGCGGACCCAGAACGCCGAATACCTGCTCGTCTGGACGACAACGCCTTGGACCCTGACGGCCAACACTGCTTGCGCAGTACACCCGGAACTAACCTATGTCCGTGCCCGTTGCTCTTCAACCCAGAATCCGAAATCCAAGACCCGAGATAGCCAGGTTTACATCTTGGCCAAGGACCTTTTGAAGGTCCTCGGTCCTGATGCTGAAGTTCTTGAGGAACTCAAGGGTAGCCAACTCGTCGGTCTGAAGTACGCCGGCCCCTACGATGAACTTGCACCCCAGGCCGGCATCGTCCATCGGGTGGTTCCCTGGGACGAGGTCAGCGCAGCCGAAGGTACCGGCATCGTCCACATCGCGCCGGGATGTGGCAAGGAGGACTTCCTGCTCGGCAAGCAACACGGTTTGGCCATAGTCGCGCCGCTCGAAGAGGACGGCACATTCCGGCCTGAGTTCGGCTGGCTTGCTGGCCGCGGCTCGGCCGAGGCGGCCTTGGCAATATTTGAGGACTTGGCAAGAAAGGGCGTACTGGTCCGGGTTGAGGACTACACCCACCGTTACCCGGTCTGCTGGCGCTGTGGGCAAGAACTTGTCTTCCGTCTTGTTGATGAATGGTTCATCCGCATGGACGCCGACTCCGAACTATCGAGCTCAGGCCGCAGCCTGCGGGAGGAAATCATGGAATCAGCCCGTCAGGTACGCTGGATTCCGGAATTCGGCCTGGAACGTGAACTGGACTGGTTGCGCAACATGTCCGACTGGTGCATCTCCAAGAAGCGCTACTGGGGTCTAGCTCTACCGATTTACAAGTGCGAATGTGGATGGTTCGACGTCATCGGCTCTCGTGAGGAGTTGAAGGAACGTGCAGTCTCAGGCTGGGAGCGCTTCGATGGTCATACCCCACACCGGCCGTGGATTGACGAAGTGAAAATAGCCTGTGGTCGGTGCGGCCGGCCGGTTACCCGCACCAAAGACGTCGGCAACCCATGGCTCGACGCCGGCATCGTGCCATTCTCGACCACCCATTACCTGACCGACCGCAACTACTGGAAGGAATGGTTCCCATTCGACTTCATTACTGAGTCCTTTCCTGGCCAGTTCCGTAACTGGTTCTATGCCATTCTGGCAATGAGCACAGTACTCGAGCACCAGGCTCCGTTCCGGACTGTACTCGGGTACGCAACGATGAAAGCCGAGGACGGCCGGGAGATGCACAAGTCCTGGGGTAACGCTATCGAGGTCGAAGAAGCGGTCGAGAAGATGGGCGCGGACGTGATGCGCTGGGTGTTCCTGGCGCACAATCCGGTCCAGAATCTACTATTCGGGTATCACGGTGCCCGCGAGGTTGAACGCAAGCTCCTTACCTTCTGGAACGTTTACAGTTTCTTCGTGACCTACGCCAACATTGACAACTGGAACCCTCGAACAATAGAACCCCCGAACCATGGAACCCTTTCTCTGCTCGACCGCTGGATTCTCTCCCGGCTCAACTCGCTTGTCCGGTTTGCCCGGGAGAGACTGGACGACTACGACCCGTCACCGTTCACCAGGCAAGTCGAAGAATTCTTCGAAGAGCTTTCCACCTGGTATGTCCGCCGGAGCCGACGTCGGTTCTGGAAGTCGGCCTCTGACCAGGACAAGAACGCCGCGTACCACACCCTATACGTCTGCCTTGAGACCATTACCAGAGTGCTTGCGCCGGCGATGCCGTTTCTCGCCGAGGATATCTATCAGAACCTCGTGCGTTCGCACAACACGGCCGCACCCGAATCGGTCCACCTGTGCGAGTACCCGAAGCCCGACTCAACATTCATTGACCCGGAGCTTGAGCACGAAGTGGAGCTGGTCCGCGCGGCAGTATCACTCGGTCGCTCTGCCCGCGAACAGGCAAGACTCAAGGTCCGACAGCCCCTGTCGTCATGCATTATCCGCCTGCTTTCGCCCGAAGACCAGACTATCTACCTACGTCACGCCGACGCAATCAAGGAGGAGCTGAACGTCCGCGACGTGCTTTTTACTGAGTCTGGTGCTCAGTTCCCGGACGGATTCGTATCGGCCGAGCAAGCCGGAATGGCGGTTGGCGTCAACACTAGACTGACGCGCGAGCTGGAGAACGAGGGCTTAGCCCGGGAACTGGTCCACAAGATACAGGGAATGCGCAAGCAGGCCGGCTTCGAGGTCACTGACCGCATCCGGCTCTACTGCATCGCTTCCCCGCGACTGACCGAAGCGGTCAACGATTACCGGGACTACATCAGCCGCGAAACGCTCGCACTGACAATCAGCAACGCATCGCCCCCCGACCCGGATATCGCCAGCGAGACGACAGTAAACGGTGAAGCGGTAAGACTGGCACTGAAACGGATTAAGAATGAACAAACCTAGAAAGCTGACCAAGGCCGAAATTCTGAAGTTCGAGAAGGCGCTGCTCGCGGAAAAACAGCGGATACTGCGTCAGGGTGCAATCGCCGAGAAAATCATGGAAGCGTGTGCACCAGATGCGACCGGCGACCTATCCCGGCACCGCACCCACACCGCTGACCAAGGCACCGAGAGCTACCAGCGTGAGCTCGCTTCAAGACTACGCTCGATCGAAAGTGCGACCCTGCGTGAGATTGACGATGCGCTGCGCCGCATCTCTAGCGGAACTTACGGTGCATGTGAGAAATGTGGCGACCACATCCCCAAAGCCCGCCTCGAAATCGTACCGCACGCTCGGTTCTGCATGAAGTGCCTGAGGGACACGCGTTAGTCGAACCTCGCAAATTGCGGCGGGGCGATACCCCCCTGTGCCGGCAACCAGAAGTCCCGTTGCTAAAACCCAAATCCGAACCTGCTCTTGTGGAAACCGGGGCTTCTAGGATCGCTCTAGATTCCGGATGTCGGACGCCCAAGTACAACATCAGGCTGCTGCTCGAATTCGACGGCTCAGGCTTTGCCGGTTGGCAGTTCCAACCTGGGATTCGTACCGTCCAAGGCGAACTCCAATCCGCGCTTGCAAAAATCCTAGGCCGGCCAGTCAAAATCAACGGTTGTTCGCGCACCGATGCTGGAGTCTCGGCCCGCAACTACGTTGCCAACTTCTACTGGGACTCAGCTATACCGCTCAACCGCATCTGCCGTGCGCTGAACTTTCACCTACCCCGTGAGATACTCGTCAAGGAGGTTGCGGAAGCTCCGCCCGAATTCCATGCCCGGTACAGTGCTAGGAGCAAGACCTACCTCTACCGCATCCTACGGGACCGCTCGCCCCTACGCATGTCTCGGGCCTGGGAGTATTGCTTTCCACTCGAGTCCGACCGCATGCGCCGGGCGCTTGAGCTCTTTGCCGGTCGGCATGACTTCTGTGCCTTCTGCCATCTGCGGCTGGCTGATGAATCAGCCAGCGCCTTCTGCACCGTTACTCGCACCAGTTTAGTCGAACATGGCGACGAGATTCTCGTAACCGTCAAGGGTGACCGGTTTCTCTACAAAATGGTACGGAGAATAGTCGGCGCGGTCGTGGCCTATGGTGCAGGCAGAATCAGACTGGCCGATATCCGGGCCGCGCTGGCTGGTAGGAAGCACCGACCATTCCAGACTGCTCCGGCTCACGGCCTCATTCTCGACTCAGTCGAGTACTGACTGCCGGCCTGACGACTCAACCGCTACTTCTGATCCCGCTCTGATTTCGGCCCTACTCGAACCTGTTCCTAACGCCCTGCTCTCTCCCTTCTCCTGCTCCTATCTATTCTCTCCCTTGCTGGTACCGAGCTGCCGCATCGTCCAAGGCCTGTTTTGGAGTCTTGGCTCCGAGCATCGCCTGTTCAAGTTCCTCAACCAGCGCCTTGCGACCGGCAAGCCACCGTAGTCCCCTGGGTTCGAACACTGCGCAGTCCATCTGGGCGTAGGCCTCCTTCAGCCCAGGTGTACTAGCAAACCGCTCCTTGATCCGCGGGTCATTGAGGCACCGGCGGTGTATCGGCACGTACCACGTCCCAAGCGACCACTCAGTCTGCTGCTCGGGCGATATGAACCACTTGATGAAGGCCCATGCCGCCGCCTTCTCCTCAGATTTGGCGCGCCGAAACATACCAATGTTCGTACCGTACACAATTGCCGCGGGCCGGTCCCAGGTCGGTATCGGTGCCATCCCGACCTTGAACGTTTCATTCTTCACCACCGGTGCTCGCCAAGTCGAACTGCCAGTCAGAGTAGCAATTTTCCCAACAAGAAAGTCGTCCATCGGCGTCCGGCCAACGTCGGTATTCTGCACCCGGTCCTTAAGCACCATGTCAACCTGAAACTGCAGTGCCGCCACGCCAGCCGGGCTGTTGAACTCAGGCCTGCCGTCCTCCTTGTCAACAAATCGCCCACCCTTCTGAAACAGCATCGAACCAAATATCCAGATATCGGTCCCGCCAGCCGCACCCCAAACTTCAGTATTCCCGGCCGGGTCCCGCTTCGTTAGTCGGTTCACGGCTTCTCTGAACTCGGACCAGGTCTTGGGAAACTCCGAATATCCTGCCTGCTCAAACATCGGCACGTTATAGTAGTACACCGGCACCGACTTGTTGAACGGCAGGGTCAAGAGTCTGCCGTCCCAGGAGTTGTTCTCAAGCAGCGCTGGATAGATGTCGGCCAAGTCTGCCTCGGAAAGTCCGTCCGGCCCGCGCACGAAGCTATCAAGGAATACGAGTTCGCCGGTGGCCAGAAGCTGGCTTGTCCAGTTCTCATACATCTGAGAAATGGTTGGTGGCTCTTGAGCCGCAACCGCGGCCATCAACTTCTGAGACAGAGCATCGTAGTTGCCCATCCCTACAAGCTCGATCCGAATGCCGGGATGAGTGCGTTCGAACTCCTCGCACATCGCTTTCAGGGTTTTCTGCGACTCGCCCCCCATCGCATGCCAGAACTTCACCGTGACCTTCTGGTGGCCTGTGCCGCATGTAACGGTTAGTCCGAGCGCGGACAGAACGACAAGGCACGCTTTCATGGTTCGATTCTAAACTCGCCCGCACCATTGTCAACGCATCGGCCGAGGGCCGGCCAAGGCACATCGTGACCCCCTGCCTGACGCTTGCGCGTTTCATATGATACCCGTAGCGCCAGCAACTCGTCAAGGTCGAGCGCAGGCAACAGGAGAA